>JAUYPS010000047.1 GCA_030695705.1 bacterium
TCTAACGATGGGTTTTTTTGATCATTTTTTGTGGACCATTCAGCAGGGGCAGCTGATTCTTTGGATGACCTTAGGTTTAATATCCGCTTCCGATAAATTCGAAAAAGTAATATAATTGGCACTAGCTGATATTATGGAGAATCTCCTTATATTTATACAAGAATATGCCCCGCTTCTGATAGATCACAAATACCTCTTTTTGTTTTTGGGCGGAGCTATCGAAGGCATGAATACTTTAGTGCTGGGGGGCTTTATCGCTTCGACCGGCCAGGTAAAACTACATTTGCTTTTTCCTTTGTTGGTGGCTGCGCATGCCCTTAATGGCTATGGTTGGTATCTGGTCGGTTATCTTGGCGGGGCCAAATCCTTGGATAAATGGGGGCATAAAAACAAAATCAGCCATCAGGTGATAAATAAAATAGAAGAATATTTTAAACGCTATAGCGGACGGACTATTATGTTCGCCAAATTTACCTTTTCTCTGGAAATTGCCACGATGATTTTGTGCGGGTCATTAAAATATAATCTAAAAAAGTTCTCTAAATATAATCTATATGGTTCAATTGGCTGGGTTTCCATGGCGGTCTTTGTCGGGTACTTCTTCGGTCAGAGTTTCAAATTAATATTTAATTTTCTGAAGAGTTTTACTCTTTTTATGCTCTTTTTGGCCGGAGCGATTATTCTTATTTATGTCCTGAAAATATTATTGAGGAAGTATTTTATCGGCTATCTGACTATCCAGGAGAAAATAAAGGAATGGACTGACCGGCTTCGCAACGGATTTGACGATTTGATGTCTGACGGGAAATAAACAGGGCTGTTGATAAGTCCTGGAAATTAGATTGAAGTTGTGCTAGAATCTTAAGTATAAATGAAGAAATTAGGAAAACTTTATTTTTTAACGATTTTTGCATTACTTTTGGCTCCTTTGGCTTTGGCCCAAGCAGCCGAAGGCACTCGTTATTTAGTTAAATCCAATAGCCAATTTTGGAAAAAGTCATTTAATGCTAGGCATGATTTTAAAGAAGGATTTACTGCTGATCTGAATGATTGGCAGGTTCGTTTTGGAAAAATTTTTGGGGTAACCATAGAACCTGTCGGCATCTTGCAAGTTTTACCTGCCTTGCCCGAAGAAACCGTAAAAGCGCCCAAGAATAATATAAAAACCCGTTCTGTTCCAACTGATCAAACTCCTTGGGGAATTGAAGAAGTTTACAGTGATAAAGATATAGCTCAAACATCCGGAGGCAGTGGCGTTAAGGTAGCCATAGTCGACACGGGTATTACCCTTGATCATCCGGATTTAAAATCCAGAGTATCTAAATGTAAGGACTTTACTAATTCTAGGTTTCCGGTTGTAAATGGAAAGTGTGAAGACAAAAATGGCCATGGCACTCATGTGGCGGGTATTATTGCAGCTGATGGAGGAGCGGATGGCCTTGGAATTTATGGAGTAGCGCCGGAGGCGCTTTTATATGCTTTGAAAGTTTGTTCAGTAAATGGAACTTGTTATGCGGATGACGTGTCAGCGGCCATTAAAGACGCTGTTGATGACGGGGCCAACATCATTAATCTTAGTTTGGGCTCAGATCGTTTGTCTGTTTTAATAGAGGAAGGCATAAATTACGCCGATTCTAAAGGAGTGCTGGTTGTAGCTGCGGCCGGTAACGATGGTCCGTATCCTGAAAGCATTGATTATCCTGCCGCTATGAGCAATGTTGTTGCGGTAGCCGCTTTCGATTCAAGTTTTAAAGTTGCTGACTGGAGTTCTAGGGGAATCAACAGTCAGACCACCCCTTTGATTATGGAAGAAAAAGATATGGAATTATCTGCTCCCGGAGCAAGTGTTGAGTCAACTTGGAACAACGGTGGCTATGCGGTATTGTCCGGTACCTCCATGTCCTCTCCCTTTGTGGCCGGATTAGCCGCCAAAGTTTGGCCTGACTTTTTACTGACAGAAAATTCCGCCAAAGCAGTCAGAGAATATTTGCATAAAATAGCCATAGATATGGATCAGCCGGGAGAAGACAACTCATCCGGATTTGGTTTCTCCAGAGTCCAACTCCCTGTTCAACCGCAACTTTAGTTAGTATTAAAAGCCCCCTGTCATTCGACAGGGGGCTTTTAATTTTAGTATAATATAAACATGGTTAATCGCGTGATCAAACGGTTGGTAATTTCCGATTTTATTTTTAATTTTGCCTTTGGGTTACTGGGGCCTATTTTTGCTGTTTTTATTCTGAACAACGTTCAGGGCAGTTCTTTGCGGGTTATCGGTTTAGCCACCACTTTTTATTGGATTTCTCGCACTCTTTCCACGGTTCCTTTATCTCGTTTTATGGACAAAACAGATGGAGAGCGTGATGAGTATTATTTTTCGCTGATTGGCTCTTTTATTATTGCTTCAGTTCCACTTTTTTATCTTCTGATCTCCGTGCCTTGGCATTTGTATTTGATTCAAATGATTTATGGTTTGGCCGCTTCTATGGCGGTGCCGGCTTGGAGGATATTGTTTACCGACCACCTTGATAAGGGAAAAACCGGTTATGAATGGTCTTTGGAAGACATCGCCATTGGAGTTTCGGTCGGCATCAGCGCTTATATTGGGTCTTCGATGGCGGAGAAATTCGGTTTTCGTCCGGTGCTGATTTTGCTGTCTATTTTAGGTTATATTTCCACTATTGTCTTGATCCCGCTTTTTAAAGACGCCAAAACTCTGCCGGAAATCAAAAGAGCCAAAAAGTTGCACATGATTAAAGAACGGCGCAAAGATCCGGTGCCACCGAGGGTTGATGGAATAAAGTAATTACAAAAACTTCAGAGCGTCCCAAACGGGTAGCCATTCTCTCCCACTTTTGCAAATTAAAAAGCGCTCTTTTAAAAGCGCAGGCACTATGTTTTTTCGCCGAGTTCTCCGGCTTGTTTCAAAAGGCCGGTGGCTTGAAGGAGTCTGCGACGAAGAGTAGGACTGCCCAAGTTGTCCGAAGCGTCTGCTATTTCGGCCCGTATTCCATTGGGAATGTCGCTATAATGTGTGGCTTTGTCGGTTTGATCTAACCTGAAATACACTCCTGTTTTTACAAAACAATAAAAAGTAATCGGACAAAATTCTTTGCAGTTATGTCTGGTTCTTATGATAAGACCGAAGCATCTTTGTCTTTTCAGTCGCCACCTTATTTTGTGTCCGTTATGAATCTTAGTTTTCTCGATAGTTTTTAAAATTCTTTTGAGGAGAACTTGATCCAACGAGCCAGAGATTTTTTTTGGTTTTTTGTTGGCTAAAATTTTTACCGCTATTTTATTGGCTTGACCTAGGAGTCTTTTTGTTAGATGTAACTTTTTACTCTTTTTCATGCTCTTTCCTTCCTGTTTTTAACAAATTAGTCATCGTATTCTGCTTTTTCTTTGGCAAATCAATGCGAGACCGAATACTTTTTCGTATTACTGCCAAACATTTCTCGAGATTTTTCTTGGTAATTGATTCAAGCGCTTCCCGTTCGAAGTCCCACAACTGAAAGCAATCCATTTCGAATCGGACATCAAAATCTTCTCCATTGTCCGGCTCGGTCAAGTCTATTTTTAACTTCATAACCAAACCGCCGAACGGATATTTGTAAAAACTAGTTTCAAACTCTCTGACCATCTGATCGTCGATCGCTCCCAGCCGTTCTTTTAATTGCATACAGAAACGAAAAGCAAATTCGATATCTTGGTCTTTCGGGCCAACCTCTTTTTCAACACCAATTCCATGTTGGTCTGTGCCGAAACAGTTAATACTTATTTTGGCCATATTTTTCCTTGTTTGTATTAATGTGCTTTTGCTAGACTATGTAAAAACAACTACTTTGTCAACATGACTAAATTTCAAGAAAAAGGTAAAATTAATAAAGGATGAAAAAGTATAGAATCATACTAGTCGGAGGAGGAAGCGGAGGCCATGTTTTTCCCTTGATGGCCGTGGCTGAATCTCTGCAGAAACTTGCCATTCAGCAAGGTTTGGATTTAAAATTAACTTTATTGGGTGAAGGGAAGTTTTTTGAAGAAGCGGCCAAACAAAGCGGTTTAAAATATAAAAAAATTATGGCCGGTAAGATACGCCGCTATTTCAGTTTGGCTAATTTATTAGATATCCCCAAAATATTAATTGGTCTGATCCAGTCATTCTGGTATCTTTTTTGGCTGATGCCGGATGCGGTCTTTACTAAGGGCGGTTATGCTTCTTTTCCTCCCGCCTTGGCTGCCAAATTTTATTTCATTCCTTTGTTTATTCATGAGTCTGATGTCATCCCGGGAGCAGCTAACCGTTTAATCAGCAGACTGGCTAAAAAAGTTTTTGTTTCCTTCGAGGCTTCCAAACAATATTTTTCTTCCGGCAAAACCGAATTTACCGGCAATCCAATCCGAACAGAAATTTTAAATGGCGATCGTGTTCAGGCTTTGCAATATTTTCAATTGTCAGACCAATTGCCGACGGTTTTGGTTTTGGGAGGCAGCCAAGGAGCACAGAAAATAAATGAACTGATTTTGCAGTCGCTCCCCAAATTAACTGTCAAGTTTCAGGTAATCCACCAAACCGGAGAACTAAATTATGAGGCAGTGAAAAAATTAGCCGAACAGACTACGTCTCCAAATTACCACCCCTATCCTTTTTTGGACTTTTCTAATCTTCCATTGGCCTATGCCGCGGCCGATGTGGTAGTTTCCCGTTCCGGGGCCAACCTGCTTTCAGAAATCTCTGCTTTGGGTAAGCCGGCCATTGTTATTCCTATTAAAAGATCCGCTGCTAATCACCAATATTACAACGCCATAGAATTTTCTAAATATGGAGGGATAATTATCGAAGAAGATAACTTGGTATTTAGTGTCTTTATCGATCAACTCGAAAGCGCCTATCAAAGAAGGGCTGAAATCGGCGGTAATATTAGAAATTTTGCCACTTTCGATGCCGCCGACAAAATTGCCTCTTTCTTGACACAATAGGCCGAGTAGTGTAACATATTTTATCCCTAATTATATCATAAGGGCGAAGGAACCTTAAA
Source organism: bacterium (assembly GCA_030695705.1). Lineage (GTDB taxonomy): Bacteria > Patescibacteriota > Minisyncoccia > 2-02-FULL-40-12 > IGHO2-12-FULL-4 > JAUYPS01. The sequence continues at coordinate 5,040 of JAUYPS010000047.1, forward strand.
AAAGGAGGAAATGGTTTGAATTTACCGTTAAAAAACAAGGGTTTAGTTCTTGGCTGGCATTACTTGTGGAAATATAAAAAGAGCTTTAAGAAAGTTGTTTATATCTCTTTTTTCGGAGCCGTATTGGGAGCAATTGTGCCGATGATTTTTGGAAAATTGGTCCAACAGGCGGCCGATCCGAACATCTCTATGTGGATTTTCGTTGGCTTGGTTTTGGTCTGGGCCATTGCGGATCAGATCAAGAACTGGAGTACTAGGTATACTGATAAAAACGGCGCTTTTGTGGCCTGGGATGCTTCGGCCGATTTGTTTATTGATGGCATGCAGCATCTGGTTAAACTCCCAATGTCCTACTTGGGTGATCAGCGCCTTGGAAAAATCGTGCAGAGACTGGACCGCAGTGCGGAATTTCTAGAAAGAGACGCGCGCGAAGTGGTCTTTTCCTTGTTGCCGCATTTTGCCACGGCTATTCTGGGAATAATTTTTGTTTTTACGATAGACTGGCGGCTAAGCCTTATTCTTGTGGTTGTCGTGGTTTGTTACGTGCTAGCCATGACTTCTAAAACCAAAAATATCCTTTCCAAGACCAGAGAAGTCAGAAGGAAATGGGAAGACTGCTGGGGGTACATCTGGGATATTGTTAACAATACCAAAGCGGTGAAAAGCAATACCAATGAAGGCTTTGAAATGAAACGCATCGAAAAAGCCTATACGCTTCCCTACGATAAGGAAAAAGAAATCGAAGAAATCCGTACCCAGCTGAAAACCAGAGAACATTTGGTCTTTGGTTTGGGAGCGGTTATTGCTCTGGCCTGTGGAACTTACCTGCTCCGGATTCGAGTTATCGATGCCGGATCGCTGATTGCTTTTTTGTTCTATCTGAACCTGGTTTATCAGCCTTTCAGCCGGTTATCGCACAATTGGCGATTATTGCAGGAGTCCATGGTGGCCCTGGAGAGGACCGCCAAATTTCTCGAGATTGAAGAAGAAGATTATGAAAAAGGACAAAGCGGCGAAATGATCGGAAGAGTCGAGTTTCGGGATGTGGCCTTTTCTTATTCCTTAGGCGGCGAAGCTTCCAATAGGACAGTTTTTGAAGACATGAACTTTGTTATCGAGCCGGGAGAAACGGTGGCTTTGGTCGGTGAAAGCGGAGTAGGAAAAACAACCTTGGTTGATTTGATTTCAGGATATTTTTCGCCATCCGGCGGCTCGATCATGATTGATGGAAGAGATGTCCGGGAGTGGAATCTGAAATCTTTACGTTCCCAAATCGCCATCGTTCCGCAAGACATCTATCTTTTTAACGACACCATCAAGCTGAATATCGCTTATGGGGATGTAAGAAGGTTCGATGATCTTGAGGAAATCAAGGAAGCGGCCAAGGCGGCTTATGCGGATGAGTTTATCAGTAGCGCTAAATTTGACCGGGATTATGAAACTGTGGTTGGAGAAAAGGGAGTGAAGATGTCTACCGGCCAGCGTCAGCGGGTGGCTATTGCCAGAGCCTTTTTGCGGAATTCCATAATCAGAATTCTGATCCTAGACGAAGTTACTTCAGCACTTGATTCCCGATCCGAGCAAAAGATTCAAGAATCGCTTAATGAGCTGAAGAAAGGCAAGACCACTTTCATTATCGCGCATCGTTTGAGCACGATTATGAATGCAGACAAAATCATTGTTCTTGATCAGGGCCGAGTGGTCCAGATCGGAAAGCATGACCATCTTCTGAAACAAGAAGGTCCTTACCGCCAGTTTGTAAAATTGCAAAATTTACAGAGAGCCGAGGCTGTTGCCGGCATAGCGGAAGGAAATTAAAAATTAAACACCGATAAGGTGTTTTTTATTGCTTAAAATATGGATTTTGATATAGTTTACGCATGGCTTGGCAGACATTTGGATTCGAAAACATAAAGAAATACTTTGAAAGGGCGGTAGGGGAAGATTCGACTGAACATTCTTATCTTTTCAGCGGGCAGGAGATGATCGGCAAGAAAACTTTTGCATTAGAGCTTGCTTCCCATATACAGGGCAGCCCTGTTAACAGGGCTGCCCTGTATATGGATCCGGATTTGCTTATGCTCGGAAACGAAGGTGTCAGCATAGACGATATCAGAAATCTGAAAAGTTTTTTGGGGTTCAAACCATATTCCAGCCGGTACAAGATTGTTATTGTAGATGACGCGCACCAGATGGGGGAAGCGGCCGCTAACGCCATGCTGAAGGTCTTGGAGGAACCGCCGGCACATTCTTTAATTATTTTAATCAGCGCCAATCCGCAGGCTTTGCTTCCGACGATCTATTCCCGCTGCGTGGAAATTAAATTTGCTCCCCATCCGCGGACCGAGCTTTTGAAATATTTGGAGCAGATGGATTTGAATCAGGCTCAAGCCGAGTTTTTGGCTGATTTTTCCAACGGGCGCTTGGGGCTGGCTTACCGGCTTAAAGAAAAAAATGCCTTACAGTATATTAAAAAGAATTTATAAAGATTTAATAAATTATTGAAATTAAATTTAAACGACCGGATTAAATTTGCCGAGAAAGTTCTGGCCGGAGACGACGGAGAAGAACAAACCTTGGAGCTGTTGCTTTACTGGATGTTTTACCTGCGCTCCAATTTTTCTAAAAAATTAAAAATAAACCGAGCCAAGGTCTTAAGAGATATCTTGGAAACGAGGCAAACTCTTTCCCATCCGCAATTTAACGCCAGATTGGCCTTGGAAAACTTATTAATAAATTTATAGAAATGCAAAAAGATAAAAACAATTTTGCCTATATTGATGGAACCAATCTTCATAAAGGTGTTAATAGGTTAGGCTGGAAAATTGACTACAGACGATTGCGCTTATGGTTAAAAAACAAATACGATGTTGAACGTGCCTATGTTTTTCTTGGCATGGTTATAAAGTATACAGACATTTATAATTATCTTCAAAATGCTGGGTTTATTATAGTTTTTAAAGAAACTATTCATGATGGAGATGGTAAAATAAAAGGGAATTGCGACGCTGACCTTGTTTTGTGGTCCGTGCGTGATGTTTATGAAAGTAAATTTGACAGAGCTATTCTTGTTTCTAGTGATGGGGATTATGCTAGCCTTGTACAGTTTCTGCAGGAAAAAAACAAACTCCTAGCGATTCTTTCTCCAAGCAACCATTGTTCTATACTTCTTAAGCGAACTGGTGCTAGAATAACTTATTTAGATTGGGTAAAACACAAAATATGTAGAAAATAAAAAGGCCCCCAATATGGCAAAACCATACAAGGGTCCTCTTCGTAGTAATATATTATATACTAACAAAACTAAAATGAAAAGTCAATGATTAATTATCAACATTATATATGGACTTAAATAGTCACAAAAAAGAATTTGATAAAGTAATTGAGCATTTCAAAGGAGAGGCCAGTTCGATTCGCACCGGCCGGGCTGTTTCTTCGCTAGTAGACGAAATCTCCGTCGAACATTATGGCGGGAAATACCAGATAAAAGAACTGGCCAGCATTTCTATTCCCGAGCCAAAAACTATTCTGATCCAGCCATGGGATAAAAGTTCTGTAGAGTCGATCGTCAAAGCCATTAAAAATAGCAACTTGGGACTGAACCCGATTTCCGATGGCCAAGGAGTTCGTCTAGTCATGCCGGCTTTGACCGAAGAGCGCCGGAAGGAATTTATTAAGCTTCTTAAGCAAAAAATGGAAGTGGCTCATATCGCGGTACGCAATATCCGTGGACAAATCTGGGACGATATCCAGGAGGCGGAAAAAGCAGGCAAAATCCGCGAAGGAGATAAATTCAAGGCCAAGGACGACCTTCAGAAAATAGTGGACGAATACAATGGGAAAATAGAGGAAATAGAAAAGAAAAAAGAAGAGGAACTGATGATGTAATAAGGAGTACCCTACACGGGGCTTCACTCCTACGATATGAAGTGGTGATGTGGAAAGGACTACTTTTTGAATGGAAAGAGATCGTTCCTCAAGTAGTTGAGACCATCCGAAAGGAACGGGCGCCAAACGCCAAAGCCGTCGAACGAAAAATCGACAGCGTCGAGGAGGATTTTCTCGACTTCTACAAAAAATACCGGCCTATACCCATACCAAGACAGTCGTTTCGTGGACAAGGTATTTAAATACCTGCTGAGTCCAAGTTTCAAACGCTTTGGCACATGATGTATCAGAGCGTTTTTGTTTTTTGGGTTTTGCGTTTCAGAGAAGATTTTTACAAATGGTAATTTGAGGAAATATTAAATTTTTGTTACTGTTTATAGCATGATTACGGCTTTAATCTTTATAATTGTTATCGGTGTTTTGGTGCTAGTTCATGAACTTGGGCATTTTATTACCGCCAAGAGAGCGGGGATGAAAGTGGAGGAGTTTGGATTTGGTTTCCCGCCTCGGATGTTTGGAATTAAAAAAGGAGAAACGACCTATTCTATTAACTGGATTCCCTTTGGCGGATTTGTAAAAATTTATGGAGAAAGCGGAGAAGGCGCCGACGATTCTCGTAGTTTTGCCTCTAAAAAAGCCGGAACGCGGGCCAAGGTAATCGTGGCCGGGGTGGTGATGAATGTGATCTTGGCTTTTGTTTTACTTTCTATTGGCAATGTAATGGGTTTAAGAACAGCCATTGTTGAAAATGACCAGAATCCATTAATTCGTGATCGTCGTATTCAAATTGTGCAGATTGTGCCTAATAGCCCCGCGGCCGAAGCCGGATTAGAATCACTGGATGAAATTATCGGTTTTGGCAATATTGCGGAATTCCAGAATTATATCAGTGAAAACAAGGGAAAAAATATTGTCATGAAACTTGGACGGGGGAAGGATAATATTATTGAAAAAAACATTACTCCCCGCTTGGACCCGCCAGCCAAGGAAGGAGCTCTGGGCATTTCTTTAGCTGCCACCGGAGTAATTAAATATCCTTGGTATCGGGCGATTTATAAGGGAGGGCGGCATACTGTAATTTTGCTAATTAATACGGCTTATGGGTATGGATCGATCATCAAAAGTATTTTTACCACCGGTTCGCCGGGAGCGGATATTTCCGGGCCGATCGGTATTGCTAAATTTACCGGTCAGGCGGTTCGGATCGGTTTTGCTTATTTACTTCAACTGACTGCGCTCATTTCCATCAATTTGGCGATCTTGAATATTGTTCCCTTTCCGGCTTTGGATGGAGGAAGGTTGTTATTTATCGGAATCGAAAAATTAAAAAGGTCTCCCATTTCCAGGCGGGTGGAAAATTTAGTTAATACTATTGGCTTCGCCCTTTTGATTTTACTGATGATTTATGTAACAACTAAAGATATAAGCAGATTGTTTTAGATTTTCCAGCTCTTCACCATAATACCTCTTCGGTCGTCAGAAATCCCAGCGTGATTTCTGACTCGCGCACGGTGAAGCCGATGTCTTGGCTTCACCCTCGCGTTATGCCGCTCGCAGCTTTGAGCGTCCTCAGAGGTACTATGGCTTTGAGCTTAAAGATTAGCGTAGTCGCCACTGCTTTTGAAGGCGTTTAAAATTGTGGATTGCTTAGCAACTAACTTTTCCAGCCCATGTGGAGCATAAGATGGAAAAGTTAGTTGCTGATCGGAAAGAGTATAATTATTCCTGAACTCTTTCCGAATCCACAGTTTTAACCGAGCGAGTTTTCCCGCTGGAGGAAAACGAGAGTCCGGAAAAAGCAGTGGGGACGAAGCTAAAACAATTATTATGAAGTTATCCCAACTTTTTAGTCGGACGGAACGGCAGGCACCGAAAGATGAAACCAGCGCCAACGCGCAGTTTTTGGAGCGCGGAGGTTTTGTTTACAAAAATAATTCTGGAATTTACACTTTTCTGCCTCTAGGTTGGCGAGTAATGGGGAAAATCGCCCAGATTATTCGAGAAGAAATGAATACGATCGGTGGTCAGGAAATTTTTATGCCCGCTTTAGTGGACAAACGCTATATGGAGGCCACTGGCCGGTGGGATGTAGATGTGGCTTTCGAAGTGAGAGGTAAAAAAGAAAAAGAGGCCCGTTTTACTTTGGGATGGAGCCATGAGGAAATTATCACTGAAATTGCTTCTAAATTTATTAACTCGTATAAGGATCTTCCATTTTCTGCTTATCAAATTCAAACCAAGTTTCGCGATGAACCGCGGGCTAAGTCCGGTCTGTTGAGGGGAAAGGAATTTATGATGAAGGATCTTTACAGCTTTCATTCTTCGGAGGGAGATATGATGAACTTTTATAGCGAAGTCCGCACGGCTTATAATAAAATTTTCGAAAGATGCGGATTAAAGGCCTTTTACACTTTGGCCGCCGGAGGGGTTTTTACAGCCAGCACCACCAATGAATTTCAGGTCATCTCCTCGGTAGGCGAAGATACTATTTTTGTCTGTACGCAATGCGAATATGCAGAGAACAAAGAGATCTCTTCTTTAAAAAATGAGTCGCTTTGCCTTAAGTGCGGAGGCAAAGTCAAAGAAGAAAAATCTATTGAGGTGGGAAATATTTTTCCTTTGGGAACGAAATACACCGAAGCATTGCATCTTCAGTATGTCAGCGAAAGAGGAGAAAAGAATTTTGTGGTGATGGGTTCTTATGGCATAGGTCTAAGCCGGTTAATGGGTACTGCGGTAGAGGTTCATCATGATGAAAAAGGTATTATATGGCCGGAAAGTATTGCTCCTTTCAAAGTGTATCTGATTGTCTTGGATAACGAGTGGGAAAAAGGCAATCAGATTTATCAAAAGTTACTGGATAAAGGGGTGGAAGTTCTGTATGATGACCGGGAAGGTAAAACAGCGGGAGAAAAATTTGCCGATGCCGATCTGTTCGGCTTGCCGATTCGCTTAGTTTTAAGCGCCAAAACTTTAAAAGAGAAAAGCGTGGAATTGAAGAGAAGAAACCAGGGGAAGACAGAATTAGTTAAACTTTCTAGTATCGAGAAAATTTTATAAAAAAAGATATTGTTGCCTCTGAAGTCGCTAAGGATGGGGATTGTATGGTTTGGATGAAGTATAATGATTCTTTAACTTCAGACAAAATCCCCAGACGCCGGCGAGCGAGCGGAAACGCTGGTGAAGCGAGCGTACTGAAGAGGCAA
>JAUYPS010000049.1 GCA_030695705.1 bacterium
TGAATTGCTTCGCAATTCCGAACCGCCGCCTGCTGGCCAAAAAAGTCCTCGTCGGGCTCCGCCCGCCGTTTGATTTAATTGCCAAACAAAAGGGTTTTTGCGAAGCGAGACCCGCCGAAGGCGGGGCGAGCGAGCCATCATCTTGTCCCGAAAAATCGTTAAGTTTTGATTGGTCGGGCTGGAGGGAGTCGAACCCTCTAAATCTCTTGCACCCCATGCAAGCGTGTTACCGGTACACTACAGCCCGGGGATTATTTTGAGGAGGGGGCTTTAGTCAGGGTTTTAATGCAGGAAGTGCAAATTTGCATTCTTTTGCCATTTATCTTGGCCCATTGAAGGTTCACGTTTTTACGGTAACGATTGACCGGATTGTAATTACCACGCAAGAGTTTGCGCTTGTTAGCCATCATGGATTTTTTCCCGCAAGTCGGACAACGAGATGCCATAGTTTTCACAGTATAACTCAAGAGTGTCATTTCTTCAAGAGTGTGGTAGTCTTATATGAACAAAAGACGAAAGATATTATTGCCTCTGAAGACGCTAAGGATGGGGATTGCATGGTTTGGATGAAGTATAATGAATCTTCCTACTTCAGACAAAATCCCCAGACGCCGCGAGCGAGCGGAAACGCCGGTGGAGCGAGCGTACTGAAGAGGCAGTAATATCTGAAGTCTTTGCCAAATATGGAGTCTTTTCTTTTAGTTCCGATTCAAATTCTTGCCGTTCTCTTTTCTATAGTATTACATGAAGTATCCCACGGTTTTATGGCGTTACATTTAGGAGATAGGACTGCTAAGGACGCCGGCCGTCTTACTTTGAATCCGATTAAGCACCTAGATTTGTTCGGATCAATTATTTTACCGTTAATTACATACAGACTTGGTTTTATTTTCGGCTATGCCAAACCAGTTCCATATAATCCCTATAATCTTCGCGATAAAAAATACGGTCCGGCTAAGGTGGCTATGGCCGGCCCTCTTACTAATATCACTTTAGCTATTTTGCTTGGGTTAGTAATTCGATTTTTGGATTTTTCTGGATGGGCCGTTTCGGTACAGTTTGTAGAGCTTTTAAAATTTATTGTCTCGATGAATCTTATTTTGGCAGTTTTCAACTTGGTACCCATTCCTCCGCTAGACGGCCACTGGCTGGTCTTAACTTTTGTTCCAGATCGTTATTTTCAATTCAAACAGGCCTATGCCAGGTCAGGCTGGTTTATTTTTATTCTCTTTCTGCTTTTTGGCTTCGCTCTAATTTTGCCTATTGTTTCTTGGTTATTCCGTCTCATTGTCGGTAGTTGACTTTTGGTTAGCATAATTAGCATAAGTTAAACTATAAGCATGGCAGACCTCACTAAAGAATATTTTGATAAACAACTAAAAAATCTTGCGACTAAGCAGGATATAAATCATTTAGATAAAAAAATTGATAATCTAAAGGTTTATTTGGAGAGTCATATAGAAAATAAAATTGGTGAACTGGCCATAGCAGTTAATGTCGGATTTGAAGATGTAATAAAAAAACTTGATGTGCGGGAAAGGGTGGAAAAACTGGAACAGAAAATGGGCAAAATGGAAAAAGCCCTTAACTTGCGGTTATAAAATTAATTTTATAATATAGAAAGAATATTATTATGGGATTTGAATCAATTTCACCAGATACAAAAAAGGCCCAACAAGAGGAAGCAGCGCGGCATACTACAGAATTTGAGAGAGATGAAAAAATGCAAGAAGTTATTAAGCAAAATAATTTTGAAATTGTTGACGGAATTAGCGTGGAAAATTATGATGGTTCGAATAAACATACTATCGACAATAGGGAAGTTCCATTTTCTTATGATAGCAACAATAATGTTCTGGCTGTAACTGACAAAGAGGGTAAATTGTATGTTACTCCCTGGAGCCCGGCGTTAGTTCAGAAACTTGAAAGAAGTGGATTCATGAAAAGGAGTATGGGAGTGCCGTTGTCCAATGGAGAATTGCCGTCTCACCCATCTATTAAAGATCGCTGGCAGTTGGCCTGGCAAAAAAGACGCAGAGAAGAAGTTGAAGAACAACACCAAGAAGAGCAGAAAAATAAACAAGCAGAAGAAGATGCGGCCAAATTGGCGAGAATGCGGGAAGAGATTGGTAAAACAGGATAGCTATTTCATAAAGAAATTTGTCAACGGCTCACTACTGTGAGCCGTTGACTTTTAGATAGATTTTAGATAACATTTTATAAATCAATGCCGACATTTAATCAGTTACTAAAGAAACCAAGGAAAACAGCAAAGGCGAAGACCAAGTCGCCGGCTTTGGCTTTCAGTTTTAATAGCAAAAAGAATGCTCCCGTCACCCACTCTTCTCCTTTTAAACGGGGAGTGTGTTTGTCGGTCAAGACCACTACTCCCAAAAAACCGAACTCTGCTTTGCGTAAAATCGCCAGAATACGATTAACCAATGGCATGGAAGTTACGGCCTATATTCCGGGAGTCGGCCACAACTTACAGGAACACTCGGTGGTAGTGATTCGTGGAGGCCGGGTCAAAGATTTGCCTGGTGTTCGTTATCACATTGTTCGCGGTGTTTTGGATTCTTCCGGAGTGGAAGGTAGAAAACAGGAAAGAAGTAAATATGGCGCCAAGCGACCTAAATAAATTTAAATAAATGAGACGACCAGTAAAAAAGAAAATCAGAATAGAGCCGGATGCGAGATACTCCAGTATGCTGGTGTCGCGTTTGATTAACCAGGTTTTGCGGGAAGGTAAAAAGTCCATTGCGGAACGGATCGTCTACAATGCCATGAAGCTAGCCGAGGAAAAGTTGAAAAAGCCAGCTTTGGAGGTCTTGGAACAGGCCATTGAAAATGCCGCTCCCCAGCTGGAGTTGCGTTCTAAAAGAGTAGGAGGAGCCAATTACCAGGTTCCCTATGAAGTCCGTCCTGATCGTCGGGTAACTTTGGCTTTAAGATGGATTGTCGGTTCGGCCAGAGGACAGAAGGGAAAAGACATGGAAATTAAACTAGCTGACGAAATCGTAAATTCAATCAACAACACCGGAATGGCGGTTAAGAAAAAACAAGATATGCACAGAATGGCCGAAGCGAACAAAGCTTTTGCTCATTTCGCTTGGTAAAATGCCCAGAGATTACCCAATAGAGAAAACTAGAAATATTGGAATTATTGCTCATATCGACGCCGGAAAAACAACCGTTTCCGAGCGTGTTTTGTTTTACACGGGTGTTTCTCACAAAATTGGAGAAGTGCATGAGGGTGACACGGTGATGGACTGGATGGTGCAGGAAAGAGAAAGAGGAATCACCATTACTTCTGCCGCTATTACTGCTTTTTGGACTCCAATGGGTTTGTCCAAAGAAAAGAAGAACGAGCACAAATTTAATTTAATTGATACCCCGGGGCATATCGACTTTACCGTCGAGGTAAAAAGATCTATGCGGGTTTTAGATGGCGCGGTCGTGATATTCGACGGCGTCGCCGGTGTGGAGCCCCAATCAGAAACCAACTGGCGTTATGCCGACGAATACGGAGTACCGAGAATTTGTTTTATTAATAAACTTGACCGTCTTGGTGCTTCTTTTGAGAGATCTTTTCAGTCGATTTTAGAGCGCCTAACTCCCAACGCGGTCCGCATGCAAATCCCCGACGGAGAGGAAGATAAATTTACCGGCGTGGTTGATCTGCTTTCCATGAAGTTTTTTACCTTTGAGGGGGCCAATGGCGAGCAGGTCATAGAAGGGGCTATTCCGGAAAATCTTAAGGAAGAGGCCAAAAAATATCATGATATCCTAATTGAAAAAGTAGTAGAGCAGGACGAACAGGCCATGTCCGATTACTTGGACGGAAAGGAAATACCCGAGGCGAAATTAAAAGAAATTATCAGAAAAGCCACGATTGATAACAAAATTACCCCGGTCTTTACCGGTTCAGCTTTAAAAAACAAAGGTGTTCAGCTTATGCTTGATGCCGTAGTTGATTACCTTCCTTCGCCGGCCGATCTCCCACCAGTTAAAGGAATTGATCCGAAAACTAACCAGGAGATATTTCGAGAATTCAAAGATGAGGCCCCTTTTTCCGCTTTAGCTTTTAAAGTGGCCACCGATCCCTATGTCGGCCAGTTGACTTTTTTTCGGGTTTATTCTGGAAGTTTACAAAGCGGGTCTTATGTTTTAAACACGATCAGCGGGGAGACCGAGAGAATCAGTCGGATTTTAAGAATGCACGCCAATGATCGGGTGGACATTAAAGAAGTGTTGGCAGGAGACATTGCTGCCACCGTGGGGTTAAAAGCCACCCGTACGGGTGATACGCTTTCCGATGAGAGTCATCCTATTATTTTGGAAAAAATTACTTTCCCCGAACCGGTTATCTCTTTGCGCATTGAGCCAAAAACAAAGGCCGACCAGGAAAAAATGAGTTTGTCTTTGAAAAAACTTTCTGACGAAGATCCGACTTTCCGAATTAAAACTGACGAAGAGACCCTCGAAACCATCATTTCCGGCATGGGCGAATTACATTTGGATATTTTGGTGGACCGCCTGAAAAGAGAATTCGGCGTAGGAGTAAATACTGGTCGTCCCCAAGTGGCCTACAAAGAAACTATCAAAGGAACTTCCGAAGCGGAAGGAAAATATATTCGTCAGTCCGGAGGACGTGGACAGTATGGTCATGTTTGGTTGAGAGTGGAAGCCAAAGAAAGAGGCGAGGGTTTTGAATTTGAAAATGCTATTAAAGGAGGAGTGGTTCCGCAGGAATTCGTTCCGGCCATTCAGAAGGGAGTAAAGGAGTGTTTGGACAAAGGAGTCATTGCCGGATTTCCGCTGGTGGATTTAAAAGTCACCGTTTACGATGGTTCTTATCATGAAGTGGACTCTTCGGAAATTGCTTTCAAAATCGCTGCTTCCACTGCTTTGCAGGAAGGCGTCAAAAGAGCTAAGCCGATTATTTTGGAACCGGTCATGAAAGTAGAAGTGATTATGCCGGATAAATTCATGGGAGAAATTACCGGGGACTTAAGTTCTCGCCGAGGCCGGATTGAACAGATGAATGATCGAGGCACTTTGGGATTGAAAGTTATTGATTCTAAAGTTCCGCTTTCCGAAATGTTTGGTTATGCTACCACTCTACGCTCTCTGACCGAAGGCCGCGGCAACTTCACCATGGAATTTTCTCATTATGAAGAAGTGCCCAACAACATTGCCCAGCTGATTATAGAAGGCAAGAAATAGTTTTTCAGTACTTGATATAAAAAACTTTTTTGGTAAACTTTCACCATGGACTTAAAAGAAATAGAAAAATTAGTGGAAGAACTGGGAGCGGCCATTATTATTGGAGAAGACGGGCCCAAAATGATTGCCATGTCTTATGATACTTATCGGACTATGGCAGATGGCCGAGGGAACGGATTCAACAGGCAAGATCTCCATGGTTTTGTACCGGCGGTAACCGATCATGACAAGCTTACCTTTCCGGAACAGCTGGCCATTAGAGCGGAAAAAGCAGCTAGCGGAGAGCAAGAATTGATCGAGAAGTTAAACCAGGACATCGCCATTTTAAAAGAAGAAATTAAGAAAAAAGAGCTGGGTGAATTAGGGTAGGTGGTAAATTTGACTCTTTTTTATAATTTGTTATAATTCTTATTACTTTCACTCTATGGTGAGGTTGGCTAATTATGGTAATAGCGGATGGTCGTTAATAAGCTGTATTTGCGTATTACGGGCTCCGGATTATCTAAACAAAGAGGCATGGCAGAAAAATTTGACAGGTCAAAGCCACATATGAATGTGGGAACGATCGGACACGTAGACCACGGTAAGACATCCTTAACCGCGGCAATTTTGCATACTTTGAATTTAATGGGCGATGGCTACAAGGCTCGCGCGGAAGGAATCGGAGAAATCGATAATGCTCCGGAAGAAAAAGCCCGCGGTATTACCATTGCTTTGCACCACTCTGAATATGAGACCCCGAAACGCCACTATGCCCATGTCGACGCTCCTGGCCACGCTGATTACATAAAAAACATGATCACTGGAGCCGCTCAGATGGATGCCGCTATTTTGGTGGTAGCCGCCTCTGATGGCCCCATGCCTCAGACCAGAGAACACATTCTTTTGGCTCGCCAGGTCGGCGTGCCCAGTATTCTTGTTTTCTTAAACAAAGTTGACCAGGTAGATGATCCGGAACTTTTGGATTTAGTAGAAGCGGAAATCAGAGAGCTTCTCAACAAGTATCAATTCCCCGGTAACGAAACCCCGATTATCCGCGGTTCAGCTACCAAGGCCCTAGAAGCCAAGACCAAAGATGATCCGGCTTTACAGCCCATTGCCGACCTTATTAAAAAGTTAGACGAATATGTGGCCGATCCGGTTCGCGAAACCGATAAGCCGTTTTTGATGCCGATTGAAGACATCTTCAGCATTGAAGGCCGTGGCACGGTAGTCACCGGAAGAATTGAAAGAGGAACGGTTAAAGTAAACGAAGAAATAGAAGTCGTCGGTTTAACCCCTACTCAAAAGACCGTGGTGACCGGTATTGAAATGTTCAACAAGCAGTTGGACTCTGGAATAGCCGGAGATAACGCCGGAATTCTTCTTCGCGGTACTAAAAAAGAAGATATTTCCCGCGGACAGGTCTTGGCTAAACCGGGAAGCATCACTCCTCATACCGAATTTGACACCGAAATTTATATTTTGACCAAAGAAGAGGGCGGACGCCATACCCCGTTTTTCAAAGGATATAAACCGCAATTCTATTTCCGTACTACTGATGTAACCGGGGAAGTAACTTTGCCGGAAGGAGCGGAAATGGTTATGCCTGGAGATACGGTTTCCGTTAAAGTTAAATTGATTGCCCCGATTGCTATGGAAGAAAAACAAAGATTTGCTATTCGCGAAGGAGGTAAGACCGTCGGAGCAGGAGTAGTAACTAAAATTATTGCATAAAAAGAAGACCCCGCTGAGTTAACCTCAACGGGGTTTCTGTTAGCACCTTAAATGGCTACCGCAAAGAAAAAAACAACTGAAACAGCTCAAAGGATCAGGATTAAGCTAAAGGCCTACGATAATAAAATTATCGATAAATCGGCCAAACAGATTGTAGAGACCATTGAACGGGCAGGGGGCAACGTGATTGGCCCGGTGCCTTTGCCGACCGCTATTCACAAATACACCGTGAATCGTTCTACCTTTGTGCATAAGGACTCGCGAGAGCAATTTGAGATGAGAGTGCACAAGCGCTTAATCGATATTGTTAATTCCAGTCCAAGAATTATTGATTCGCTGATGAATCTTAATCTACCGGCGGGAGTCGATATCGAAGTAAAAATGTAGTTGTTGTCTTATTCTGGCCATCTCAAAGGTGGCTAGAAATAAGGTAGTAACTTGCCTTAATTTTGCAAAACATTTAATGTTTTCAACTTCAATCTCAATCAAATAGAAATATTACTTTAGCGTATTTTTTATGGAGCGGGCGCTAAAGCCCGATTTATTTTGCTAACATCGATTCCAATTGATATCTCGGATTAATCGGCATCTGGCCTTCGGCCAGGCCGATCCGACCGTAGAATTGCTTTAAAGAAGCAAATCTCTATAGAGAGGCATGTGCGGCTAAAGCACGCACAGCCAACATGAGACGGAAGCAAGTGAGGGACTTCTTTAAAGCAATTCTACTGATATCAATTTGAACCTTCGACGCCGTGAAATTCATTCTAGGAAAAAAAATGGGGATGAGTCAGATTTTCGAAGAAGACGGCCTGGTAATTCCGGTGACCGTGATTTCGGCTGAACCGATGAAAGTAACCCAGCTAAAAAGTGAAGACAAAGATGGCTACGCCGCAATCCAAGTCGGATCCGGGTCTAAAAAGAAATTATCCAAGCCCTTGCAAGGACATTTGAAAGAACTGGGCAAATTGAGGCATCTTAAAGAAGTTAGAGGCCAAAGCGATTTAAAGACAGGCGACATAGTCGATGTTTCTGTTTTTAATCCGGGAGATATGGTGAAAGTAACCGGAATTTCGAAAGCCAAAGGTTTTCAAGGAGCAATGAAGAGGCATGGTTTTCATGGGATGCCGGCCAGTCACGGCCACAAACATGTTAAAAGACATGTCGGTTCTATCGGGCAAAGATTTCCCCAGCATACCTTGAAAGGAATGAGAATGGCCGGAAGAATGGGAGGAGAAAGAGTAACAACCAGAGGTCTAAAAGTAATAAAAGTAGATAGGGATAATAATCTTTTGGCCATCAAAGGAGCAGTTCCCGGAAGAAAAGGAACGCTTTTGGAAATAAAAGGATTATAATATGAAAACCGATTTATACAATCAGCAGGGAGAGGTTATTAGCCAAATCGATTTGCCTGATGAAATTTTTGGTTTAAAAGTTAACAACGATTTAGTGCATCAAGCCATGGTGGCCCAGCTTGGTAACTCTAGGCAGGTATTAGCTCATACCAAAGACCGCAGCGAGGTAAGAGGGGGAGGAAAGAAGCCCTGGCGGCAGAAAGGGACGGGTCGGGCTAGACACGGTTCAATTCGTTCTCCAATTTGGAAAGGAGGAGGAGTCACTTTCGGTCCCACCAAAGAAAGAAATTTTTCCAAAAGCATCAACAAAAAAATGAAACGCAAGGCCTTGTTTATGGCTTTATCGAGCAAGGCGAGCAGCCAGCAATTAATGGTTCTGGAAAGCTTGAGCATTGAGAAGCCAAAAACAAAATTAGCCGATCAAGTTATTAAAGGATTATCATCCAAAATGAAAGGATACAAAGCATCAAAAAAGAAAAGAGATAGCTTGGTTTTGGTTTTGCCGGATACCGACAAAGCTATCGAAAAATCTACTCGTAATCTGGACTATACCAAAGTATTAAGCGCCAAAAGTTTAAATATTCTTGATATTCTAAACAATAAATATTTATTACTGACCCAGGAATCCATTCCGGCTATTCAGAAGCACTACAAAATATAATCCACTTCATGGCATTTAATTTATTCAAAAAAGAAAAAGAAATTAAAAGCGCTTCGGATCAAACGCCGAAGGGAGAGGATGTTGTTAAAAATGACACGGTTGCCGGAATGGCAGATTTTTCTTTAACTTTGAGAGGTCCTCATGTCACAGAAAAATCCGGTTTTTTGAATAGCTTCAATCAATATGTTTTCAAGGTTGCCTCCAGGTCCAACAAAATAGAAATTAAAAAGGCAGTGGAGAAAATGTACGGGGTGAAAGTGGAACGAGTGATGATTTCGGTAGTGCCGTCAAAAGCGAGGAGATTAGGACGGCAGGAAGGAGAGAGATCCGGATTTAAAAAAGCCGTTGTTAAATTGGCCAAAGGGCACAAAATTGACGTAATGCCAAAATAATAATGTCTAGCCATGTCTAAAAAATTTAAACCAACAACCGCATCGAGAAGACATATGGAAGGTTATGACTTTTCCAATTTGTCTAAAGTAGAACCCCTCAAATCCAAAACGTGGGGCTTTAGGCGTTCGGTCGGAAGAGGCAATACCGGCCTCATCACCGTCAGGCACAAAGGAGGCGGAGTCAAACGCCTTTACCGGGAAATTGATTTCCGTCAGGATAAATTAAATATTCCAGGGAAAGTTTTTTCCATAGAGTATGATCCTAACCGTACGGCCAGAATTGCCAGAATTCATTATTCTGACGGAGACAAAAGATATGTCTTGGCTCCGGAAAATCTAAAAGTAGGAGATACGATCATTACTGCTGAAAGGGTTCCTCTTAGGCCGGGCAATCGCGCTAAGTTAAGAAATATTCCCCAGGGAACGGAGGTTTTTAATATTGAAATGTTTCCCGGCCGGCCGGCTGGTTTGGTTCGTTCAGCCGGATCAAAAGCAGTAGTTATGTCCAAAGATGCGGGCTATGTCCAAGTCCAGCTTCCTTCTTCAGAATTAAGAAAGTTTTCCGAAAATTCCATGGCTTCCATCGGCCGTATTTCTAACTTAGAGCATAGCTCCATTACCATCGGCAAAGCGGGAAGATCCCGCCATTTAGGTATCAGGCCATCGGTTCGCGGTTCGGCGATGAATCCGGTTGACCATCCGCACGGCGGAGGAGAAGGCGCTCAGCCGATTGGTTTGCCTTATCCGAAAACACCTTGGGGTAAGCATGCTTTAGGGGTTAAAACCAGGAAGAAGAAAAAGCCATCCAGAAAATTCATTGTCAGAAGAAGGAAGAAATAATTGCTAAAAGTTCAAAAATCAAGTAAAATAAGCAAACTAAAATAATGGCAAGATCGATCAAAAAAGGAGTATATATAAACGAAAAACTGCTTAAGAAATTAGGTAAACTTAAGGTTGGAGATAAGACCGTTATCAAAACATGGTCCCGGTCTTCGACTATTACTCCGGAAATGATCGGTTTTAACTTCGGAGTGCATAACGGAAAACTTCATTTACCGGTCTTTATTACCGAGGATATGGTTGGTCATAAGCTGGGTGAATTTTCGCCGACCAAGAAATTTACCCGTCATGGAGGAAGAATGCAGAAAGAAATAGAGGCGGCGGCTAAGCAGAAAGAAATCGATGCGGCCAAAGCAGCCAAGGTAGAACCGGCCGCGGCGGAGAAAAAATCCTAATAAACTATTATGCAAGTTACTGCCAAATTAAGTAATCTAAGAATTGCTCCCCGAAAAGTACGGCTAGTGGCCAAAGTCCTCAGGGGTATGCCGGTGGAGAAAGCTGAGGCTCAGCTCAATTTTACAATAAAAAGATCTTCCGGACCGATGATGAAACTTTTGAAATCAGCGATCAGTAATGCGGAGAACAATTTCGGGCTTGTTAAGGAAAACCTTTTTATTAAAGAATTGATTGTCAACGAAGGTATCAAGATGAAAAGGTCCATGCCTCGGGCGATGGGACAGGCGGGATTGATCGAGAAGAAAAGTTCCCATATTAAAATTGTCCTCGAAGAAAAAGTTCCAGGATTAAAAGCCAAAAAGCCGGAACCGGTTGCGAAAGAAGCCAAAGAGATCCGTGAGGAAGAAAAAATGCATGATAAGGCCAAAAAGCCGATTATAGAAACCCAGAAGCCGGCGGCTAAAAAGGTTATGGGAGGAGTTAGAAAATTCTTTAGAAGAAAAAGTATATAAAGTTTATGGGACAGAAAATTTCACCAACATCATTCAGAATCGGTATTAATAAAGGATGGCTTTCCCGATGGTTTGGACTTGGCAAAAAATACACGGAATTTTTCCGAGAGGACTACATGATCAGAAAATTCTTGGATAAGAAGCTCAAGAATATGAGCGTTGACCGGGTAGAGATAGAACGCAGTCCCGACGTCTTAACTATTATTATCCACACTGCCAGGCCGGGTTTGATTATCGGCCGGGGCGGTACCGGAGCGGAAGATGTTAGGAAGGAAATACAAAGAAAGATTAAAAGAAAAACAGCCGTTAAAATTGATATTCAGGAATTTAAAAATCCGGAGACCTCTTCTTCAATTATGGCCGAGTCGATAGCCGAACAGATCGAAAGGCGTTTACCTTTTCGTCGGGTCATGAAACAGGTTTTAAGCAAGATTGTAGCCAACAAAAAAGAAGTAATGGGAGCTAAGCTGGAGTTGTCAGGACGGTTAAATGGAGCGGAAATTGCCAGAACCGAGCACTTGGAAGAAGGCAGTTTACCTTTGCAAACCATACGAGCGGATATTGACTATGCCAAACGCACTGCTTACACCACTTATGGAACAATCGGGGTAAAGGTCTGGATTTATAAGGGAATGAAATTTGACCGATAAACTAATATCTTTATGTTGCAGCCAAAAAGAATTAAACACAGAAAAGTCCACGTCGGAAGATTACAGGCCAAAACCAGCCGAGGGTTTGATTTGAGTTTTGGGTCTTTCGGTTTAAAGGTTTTGGAATCAAGTTTTATAAACTCTAAGCAAATCGAGTCAGCCCGGAGAACCATGACCAGATTTATCCAACGAGGAGGCAAGATTTGGATTAGAATTTTTCCTGATAAACCGATGACCGCTAAGCCGCCGGAAGTAGGAATGGGTGGAGGAGCGGGCGCCTTAAAGGAATTTGTGGCGGCCGTGCCGGCAGGAAGAATTTTATTCGAAATGGATGGCGTAGCGGAACAGATTGCTAAAGAGGCCTTCCGGTTGGCTGCTTTTAAATTGCCGGTTAAAACCAAATTTATAAAGAGATAAAAATGAAATTCATAGAATTAAAAGAAAAAAAGGAAAAAGAGCTTTTGGAAACCCTAAAGGATTTGCGGGGCAATTTGAGCCGGTTCAATTTTCAGTTAAGCAACAACACTCTGAAAAATTCGAGCATGATTAAAAAAACCAAGAGAGATATTGCCAGAGTGATGACTGTTTTAAATAAGGAAAAATAAAATTTATGGAGCATAATTTAACTACAAAAGAAGAGAACAAAGGAAGAATCCTTACCGGGATGGTTGTCTCGGATAAAATGGATAAAACCGTGGTAGTGGAAGTAAATCGGTTGCGGAAGCATCCTAAATACAAAAAATATTTTAAGATTTCCAGAAAGTTCAAGGCGCATGATGAAGCAAACGCTTACCGCACCGGAGATAAAGTTAATATTCAGGAAACCCGTCCCATATCAAAAGATAAGAGGTGGATGGTAATAAATAAAATTTAGTCATGATTCAACTTCGTTCCATTGTAAATGTCGCAGATAATACCGGAGCCAAAAAAGTTGGCGTCTTTAAGGTTTTAGGCGGCAGTAAAAGGCGCTATGCCCAGATAGGCGACGTGGTCGTGGTTTCAGTCAAAGTGGCAGAACCAAGAAAGACCGTCAAAAAGAAAGAGGTTTTAAAGGCAGTAGTGGTGCGTCAAAGAAAGTTATTCCGCCGAAAAGACGGTAGCTATATTCGTTTTGATGAAAACGCCGTGGTAATAATTGACGGAAAGGAACCTAAGGGCGGAAGAATTTTCGGACCGATTCCAAGAGAGATTAAAGAAAGGGGATACGATACGATCGCTTCCTTAGCGCAGGAGGTAGTTTAAATAATTATCATGAACATCAAAAAAGGAGACAAAGTAAAAATGCTTTCTGGTAAAGATCGCGGGAAAACCGGCAAGGTGTCTTCTGTTTTGAATAAAGCAGAAACGGGGCGGGTGATTGTGGAGGGATTAAACAAAGTCAAAAAGCATCAGCGGGCCAGGAAGCAAGGACAGAAAGGCCAGATAATCGAAGTAGAACGCGCTGTAAATATTTCTACCGTTCAGCTGATCTGCTCCAGTTGCGGGAAACCGACCAGGGTGGGAAATAAAATAGATGGCGAGACCAAAGTGAGAATTTGCAGAAAGTGCCAGGCCCAAATTTAATAAAAAATCATGTCTATGACTCCAAGAATGCTAACTAAATATCGAAAAGAAGTAATACCGGCTATGCGGTCTAAGTTTGGCTACAAAAATGTCATGCAGGTGCCTAAAATAAGCAAAGTGGTTTTGAATATCGGCACAGGCCGGCATGTCAAAGACGAAAAAATGCTTGAAAAAATAGAGAAAGATCTTTCCCTCTTAACCGGACAGAAACCCGTGCCAACTGTGGCCAAGAAGTCCATTGCCAGCTTCAAAATCAGAGAAGGAATGAAAATTGGATATAAAGTGACCTTGCGCAAAAGCAAAATGTATGATTTTATAGATAGGTTAATTTCCATAGCTCTTCCTCGCACTAGGGACTTCCGGGGATTAAATACCAAATCATTTGAAAAGGGAGTATTGAACATTGGCATCTCAGAACATAGCATCTTTCCGGAGATTCATTATGAGTCCTTAAAAGATGTTTTTGGCTTTGAAGTGTCGGTGATAACCAGCGCCAAAAATAAGGAAGAGGCGGGAGAATTGCTAAAATTAATTGGATTTCCTCTGAAGGCAAATTAAGATACCTATATGGCTAAAGAATCAACCAAAGCGAGAGCAAAAAAGAAACCTAAATTTTCAAGCCGTATTGTCCGGAGATGTTTTATTTGCGGAAGAAAGTATGGATATATGAGGAAGTTTGATATGTGCCGTATTCATTTTAGAGAATTAGCTGGCGAAGGTTTTTTGCCGGGAGTTAAAAAGAGTAGCTGGTAATAATTTTATGTATCCAATAGCTGACATGTTAACTATGATAAGAAATGCTCAAAGCGCCAGCAAGGAGCGTTTATTGGTGCCGTTTTCGGGTGCCAAATTTGAGATAGTTAAAATTTTGAAGGAAGCCGGTTTTGTTTCCGAGGTAGAAAGAAAAAAGAAGAAAGTTAAAAAAACCGAGCAAAGTTTTCTGGAAGTAAAGATAAACCGAGAAGGGCAGGGCCGTTTAATTACTGGAGTAAAATTGGTGAGCAAGCCGTCTCGACGGGTTTACACAAAAAAGAGCGAAATTAAACCGGTCATGTCAGGATATGGTGTCTCAATTATATCTACTTCCCATGGAATTATGAGCGGAGAAGAAGCGCGTAAGCAAAATTTGGGAGGAGAACTGATTGCTGAAGTTTGGTAATTGAGGAGCGAAGGCGACGAAATACTGAGACCAGCAGGGCGAATGTATAAAACATTAATTATGAGCAGAATAGGAAAAAAAGTAATTGAAGTTCCCGCCGGAGTCGAGATCAAGCTCGAAGGGAATTTGATTAAAGTAAAAGGGCCAAAAGGAGAGTTGAGTCGGGATGTTGATTCTCGGGTGGTAGTTAAAGTGGAAGACAGCAAGATATCGGTTGGAATAAATAAAGAAAATATCGACAAAGAGTCATCTGTCTTTTGGGGCCTTTTCCGTTCCCTTATTAATAATATGATCAAAGGGGTTAGCACCGGATTCGAAAGGACTTTGACTTTTCAGGGAGTAGGTTACCGCGCGGCGGTAAAAGGCAATGACCTAGAGTTGTACCTTGGGTTTAGCAAGCCAAGGGAAATAAAAGCTCCTGCCGGCGTTGCCTTCAAGGTAGAGAAGAACAAAATTACTGTTTCCGGAATAGAGAAAGACCTGGTTGGCCAGGTAGCAGCTGAAATTAAAAAACAACGACCCCCGGAGCCATATCAAGGTAGCGGTATTAAATACGAAGACGAAATCATTGTTAAAAAAGCCGGCAAAAAAGCGGCCACTGCCGGGGCGTAATCATCCCAGGTCCAACCTAATCATCCCAGGTCCAACCTGGCGTGTGGATAACTTTATGAATCAAACCACAAAAAAAAGAGTAGGCCGTTTGCAAAGGCACAAAAGAGTCAGGGCCAGAATAATCGGAACAAAAGAAGTTCCGCGGGTTTCTGTTTTCAGAAGTTCTAAACACGTTTATGTCCAGGTGATTGATGACGCTACTAATAAAACCTTGTTTTCCGCCAGCGATGCCGATTTGAAAGAATCAAATAAAACAAAAAATTCCTTACGGGTCGGGGAACTTTTGGGAGAAATGATTAAAGGAAAGGGAATTGTTAAAATAACTTTTGACCGGGGAGGATTTAAGTATCATGGCCGGATTAAGGCCTTGGCCGAAGGGTTAAGAAACGCCGGAATTAAATTTTAGACATAATATTTACCAAAATGTTTGAACAAAAAACAAATCAAAATACTCCAGGAAGAGGAAGAAGGGGCGATCGCCGCGGCGGTCCCGGCGACTATGAAAAAAAATCTGAATTTGATCAGCAGGTTTTGGATATTGCCAGAGTAACCCGGGTGACTAAGGGAGGCAAAAGATTTAGTTTCAGAGCCACGGTAGTAATTGGAGATGGCAAAAATTCTGTTGGTATCGGAGTGGCCAAAGGACGGGACGTTTCCCAATCAATCCAGAAAGCCGTGCATCAGGCCAAAAAAGGAATGATCAAGGTGCTTGTTAAAGATCACACCATCCCTCATTCTGTCAGAGCCAAATTTAAAAGCGCTGTAGTTGTTATGAAACCGGCCGCGATTGGCAACGGAGTTAAGGCCGGCGGTCCGGTCCGGGCTGTAGCCAAATTGGCCGGTATTGAAAATATTACCGCCAAACTTACTTCCAGGACTAAGAATAAAATTAACATTGCCAGAGCGGCTATAAAAGGATTGCAACAGTTGCGAATAATCCCTTAAACATGCAAATTCACGAAATCAAAAGACCCAAACATATTAAGACAGCCAAAAGAATTGGCCGAGGAGGAAAGCGCGGTACTTTTTCCGGCAAAGGCAGCAAGGGGCAGAAAGCCCGTTCCGGTGTGCATATGGGGGCGGACTTTAGGGGGGGCAACAGTCCTATCTGGAAAGTTTTTCCAAAAAAACGCGGATCAACCAAAAAGGTAGATATTAAACATCGTTCTTTTCACAAGGCAAGTTCCGATGTTTTTCCTATCAACTTAAGTACTGTCGCCAAACATTTTTCCGAAAAGGATGTTGTTAGCCGGCTTTCTCTATTGGAAAAGAAAATAATTGGATCACAAGATAAAAAAGTAAAAATTCTCGGTTCCGGCGAAATTGATAAAAAATTTGTTTTTGAGGGTTTAACTTTTTCTGAATCGGCCAAAGAGAAAGTTCTTAAAGCCGGGGGAGAAATTAAATAATGGATAAACTTGTCAAAATTTTTAAAATAAAGGATTTAAGGAATAAGGTGCTTTTTGTACTAGCCATGCTGGTAATTTTTAGAATAGCTTCGGCTATTCCGGTTCCGGCCGTTGACACTTCCCGTCTTAAAGATTTTTTTGCCAATAATCAGCTTTTCAGCTTGATTAGTTTGTTTACGGGAGGAGGATTATCCAGCTTGTCGGTGGTCATGCTTGGTCTTGGTCCGTACATCACCTCTTCCATTATTATGCAGCTTTTGACGATGATCTTCCCTTCTTTGGAGCAGATGTATAAATATGGGGGAGAGGCGGGCCGGGCTAAGTTTAACCAATATTCCAGAATGTTTACCGTACCGCTGGCTCTTTTGCAGGGATACGGCTTTTTGCTTCTTTTATCCCGGCAGGGGGTACTTCTTCCTCTCTCGCCTATGCAATGGGCCGGTTCTTTGGCGGTAATCACCGCCGGAGCGGTTTTTCTGATGTGGCTGGGAGAATTGATTACCGAAAAAAATATCGGCAACGGAATTTCCATCATGATTTTCGCCGGTATCGTAGCCGGTTTCCCCACGGCTGTACAGCAAACCGCCGCCATTTTTGATTATACCCAACTCTTTACCTATGTCGGCTTCGCCATTGTGGCTTTGATAGTTATCGCCGGGGTTGTTTATCTTACCGAAGCCCAAAGAAATATTCCCATCAATTATGCCAAGCGGGTTAGGGGAACAAAAATGTATGGAGGCGTCTCCACTTATCTGCCTATGCGGGTAAATAATGCCGGAGTAATGCCGATTATCTTTGCTTTATCAATTCTCCTTTTTCCGGGAATGATTGCTAACTTTTTTGTCGCTTCTAACGTGGGCGTTATTTCCAAAGTGGCCGGAGTAATTAATAATTTTGTGCAAAACCAGACCTTTTATGCCGCGGCCTACTTTTTACTGGTGGTGGTGTTTACTTATTTTTATACGGCAGTTACCTTTGATCCAAAATCAATTTCCGAAAATATCCAAAAGCAGGGCGGTTATATTCCCGGTATTCGTCCCGGGCAAGCTACCTCTGAATTTTTGATGCATCTCTTAAACCGCATTACTTTGGTAGGGGCTATTTTCCTTGGCATCATCGCTATCTTACCAAATGTCGTCCAGGGCTTTACGGGTATTACCACCTTTGCCATTGGCGGTACTTCTATTCTGATCGTGGTCTCAGTTATTCTCGAGGTGCTTAAGCAGGTTGACGCCCAGGTCTCCATGTATGAATATTAAAACTTTGTACCGTTCTCTTTAGTTGTTTTTTAAAAAATAGTAGAATGGATAAATATGAAAGTCATCTTTTTAATGGGGCCGATTGCTTCGGGGAAAGGGACTCAAGCGGATATTCTTGCCAAAAAATTTGGCTTTTTTCATTTTGAGACATCAAAGTTTTTGGAAGCCAATTTTAAAAAACCGGAACTTGCCAAAGAAAAAGAAAAGTTTGATTCCGGTCAATGGAATGATCCATCTTGGGTGGCAGGGATAGTTTGTAAAGAAGCGGGAAAATTAGTCGATGAGGGCAGGGAAGTAATCTTTAGCGGTTCACCGCGTACCGTGGAAGAAGCAATTTTGATTATTCCTTGTTTCGAGGATAAAATCGGCAAGGAAAATATTCTCTTTTTAAATATAGATTTAAGCGAGCAAGAATCAGTCAAAAGGAGTCTTGCTAGGCGTATTTGCAAAGCTAATCGCCATCCTATTCCAGGCTTTCCGGAGTTTCAGAAACTGACTGCTTGCCCGGAGGACGGTTCCGAATTAATCAGGCGTTCTTTGGATAAACCGGAGATAATTTCCAGGCGTTATCAGGAACACCTTAACCGAACAGTGCCAATCTTTGACTTTTTAAAGAATCATGGATATAGTATTTTAGAAATTAATGGGGAACAATCTATTGAGAAAGTTTCAGGAGATATTTTGAATAATTTAAGTTTTAGGCATGATCAATATCAAAACGCAGCAGGAAATTGAGATAATGGCCGAAGGTGGAAAGATTCTGAAAGATATTTTACAGAAAATGGCTCAAGCAGTCCGACCCGGCATTACCACTGAAGAAATTGACAAGCTCGCTCGCGAGCTTGTTGTGTCTTGGGCGAAAAAAATTCCCGAGGCCAAAATCAGTTCTTCTTTTTGCGGTTACCGCGGTTTTCCCGGATTCGTTTGCATTTCAGTCAATGACGAAGTGGTTCATGGTATTCCTTCCTCTAAAAGAGTTATTGCCGAGGGCGATATTGTCGGATTGGACTTTGGGGTAGTTTACAAAGGTTTTCATACTGATTCGGCGGTAACCGTGCCGGCGGGAAAAATTTCTAAAGAAACGGAGAAGTTGTTGCGGGTGACCAGGGAGGCCTTGGAATTAGGAATCGAAAAAACGCTGATCGGCAACACGGTCGGAGACATCGGTTATGCTGTGCAAAAACATGCCGAGAAGAACGGCTTTGGAGTAGTCAAGGAATTAGTCGGACATGGAGTGGGGCGGAAATTGCACGAAGAGCCCTATGTGCCCAATTATGGAAAAAAAGGAGGGGGGGAGGTTTTGAAAGAAGGCATGGTTATTGCCATTGAACCGATGATTACGGCCGGCCGGCCGGCAGTCGAGATTGCTTCCGATAACTGGACTTATAAAACAAAAGACGGCAGTTTTGCTGCTCACTTTGAACACACTGTCGCCATTACAAAAGAAGGGCCACGTGTGTTAACATAAGATAACCGACCAGAGGCGAAGGGGAACAGTTTTGTGAGTGCTGTACACGAACAAAACTTTGTTCACCGGAGGCCTCTCGAGATTATGTATTTATCGGTAATAATTCCGGCTTATAATGAAGAGAAAAGGATTTCTAAGACCCTTTTAGCGGTGGATAGTTTTTTGCGCCGGCAGAACTATGAGTATGAAATTCTAGTGGTCAGTGATGGGTCAAAGGATAGAACTGTTGAAGTGGTTAACGGGTTGAAAGGTCAAATTAAAAATCTAAAATTGATTGACGAAAAAACAAACCATGGCAAAGGATGGGTGGTTCGGCGGGGTATGTTGGAAGCCAACGGCCAGTATCGTCTTTTTATGGATGCGGATAACTCCACCACAGTTGATCAGATAAATAACTTCTTGCCCTATTTGGATCAGGGATATGATATTGTGATTGGTTCTCGCCGTGCTCCCGGAGCGGTGATCGCGGTGCGTCAGCCCTGGATTAGAGATCTTCTGGGCGGAGTTTTCAGATTTATCGTGCAATCGCTGGTACCTCTCGGCGTGACTGATTCCCAGGCCGGTTTTAAGGTTTTTTCTGAAAAAGCAGTTGAGGAAACTTTTAAAAAACAGACCATCTTTCGCTGGGCGTTTGATGTAGAAATTTTAGCTATCGCGCGGCTTAAGGGATTTAAAATAAAAGAAGTGCCGATTCATTGGACTAACGATACGGAAAGCCATGTTAAATTATCCGGCATGATAAAAATGCTTTTAGAAATAGGGAGGGTAAGATTAAATTTGTGGGGAGGCAAATATCGCAGTTAATTTTTATAAAAATGAGTGATTTAAATGAATTTAGACAGGATCTGGTTTCGGGGGACTGGGTATTATTTGCTGCCGGCCGGAGTAAAAGAACAAATGCTACCGAAAAGGCGGTGGTCGCAGAGGAACATCAAGATGCTCGGCCTTGCCCTTTTGATGATCCTCGGGCAACAGGCCAGGAAATCATTTCCGAATACAAAAAAGAAAACGGAGAACTTTGGGTTACGGTGATTAAAAATAAATATCCGGCAGTGGCGTCCCAAGTTTGCATGCCCATCGAGACCAACGGCCCATTTTCGTGGACTGCGGCTAACGGTTTCCATGAGGTAGTGGTTACCAATGATCATCAGCGGATTTTTCCCGACTTTACTCTGGAAGAAACAACCATTGTTTTGAAATCCTACCGGGAAAGATACTTAGATATTGCCAAGAACGAATGCGGGGAATACATCCAAATTTTTAATAACTTTGGTAAAAATGCCGGTGCTTCGATTGTTCACCCTCACTCCCAGATTTTATCTACCCCCATCCTTCCACCGGTGGTAGCCAGAAGTATTAATGGTTCGGCGGAGTTTTACAGGAAAAATAAAAAGAAAGTTCACGATACTATTCTGGAATGGGAAATGAAGCAAGAAAAAAGGATTATTTTTGAAAATGAATTTTTTATAGCTTTTTGCCCCTTTACTTCCAAGAGACCTTATGAGGTGCGAATTTTCCCTAAGCTTTCCAATGCCAGATTTGAGACCATCGATAATCAAAGTATGGAGGGATGCGCCGAGGCCTTAAATTTTGTGCTGGGGAAATTAAAAAAGGTTTTTGATGGAAGATTCAATTTTAATTTCTTTATTCATACTTCTCCTGTTCGGGAAAGTCCCGATTTGCCATGCTCGGAATTTTATCATTGGCATATCGAGATCATTCCCCATTACAGTATCTTAGCCGGTTTTGATTTCAGCACCGGTATCGTTGTTAATGTAATCGATCCGGATCAAGCAGCTGAAGAGTTGAGAAAAATCTAATGAGTAGAATTTTTGAATTTTCATTTCATTGGCTTGATCAAATAGGAGATAGGGTTAATTATTTAATCTTTTTTCTTTTATCGCTGGCGGATAGAGTTACTTTGGTTTTAATTCCTTCTGAAGTAGTCGTTCCGTTCGCCGGATTTTTGGTGGCTCAGGGAAAATTTGCTTTTTGGCCGATGTTGGCGGTTATTACTGTTGGAACTTTGCTTGGCGAGGCCATACTTTTTTGGTTTTCTTTGAGAGGGGGACGTTGGTTTTTAGAAAAATACGGGAAGTACTTATTTGTTTCGAAACATGATTTAGAACATGTGGAGGAACTTTTTAAAAAACACGGCGGGAAAATTGTTTTTTGGGGACGCCTTATTCCGGTTGCCAGGATGCTCATTGCCATTCCGGCCGGGGTAGCCAAGATGCGGACAAGCACTTTTCTTTTTTATACGCTTTTAGGGATGCTTCCTTATAATCTGGCTCTGCTTTATATTAGTTTTGTAGTAGGCGATAACCGTCAACTACTTACTGAAACAACAGAAAAATATTTTGGCAGATTTGATTTATATTTTGCCGTTGTTTTTGCCATTCTCGTTATTTGGTATATTTACCGTCACATCAAAAATAAACACATCACTCATGAATAAGATAATAATTGCTAATTGGAAGTCCAATCCCAAGACATTGGAGGAGGCCCAAGAGCTTTTTAGGACGGAAGTAGCGGCAGCGGATCGGTATTTAAAAGTTAGAACAGTGATCTGTCCCCCGCCTGCTTTTTTGGAAAAGTTGGCTCAAATTGACCAGAGCTATCTCGGGGCGCAGGATATTGAGATCGCGGAAACTCTTAAAAATTTCGGGGTTAGCCATGTTTTAATTGGGCATTCAGATCGCCGTTATGGTTTGGGAGAAACTGATGAAGTTGTCAATAAAAAAATAAAAGATG
>JAUYPS010000001.1 GCA_030695705.1 bacterium
ATCAAGACAAAAGATTTTCCTCTCTAACATGGCGATTAGAAAGAGGCATCGAGGGAAATGTCATTTCCCAGCTCTATCCCCATATGCTCAGAAAAAATAATGGCCAGACCAATACTTGGGTTTGGTATGAAGAATATTTCGGGGACCGTTCCGAGCGTGTTGGTGGGGGCGGCTCCGGCTGCGGCGGTCTGGCCTGCTTCGGTGGGGTTTGGTCTGGCTTTCGCTGGAGCAGCAGGTCTTTCTGTCCTCTCGCAGTGCTCTGAATTTGATCTCTTGTTCCCTTGGAACTTGGTATTTCTTCAACCTCGCGTAGCGAGGTTTTTTTCTTGCTTTAATTATTTAATTTTGTAAAATTATGGTGAGAGTAGGCTAATGCAGCCGGTCCTACGGGATGTCGGTTCGCCGAAATCCTAGCTAGAAATTTTCAGAGCACTGCTTGCTTGTCTCTGGTGTGGATGTCCTGCTTGTTGAAGGACTGCCGCCTGAAAAAATGCCGGTGTGTTCCGGCTACAGGGAGTTTGCTTCGGCTTTAGCCACTCAACTTCCGAAGATATAGACGGGGATAAGCAAATTTCGAGGACCGTTCCAACCGTGTTAATGGGGGCAACTCCGACTACGGCGGTCTGGCCAACTTCAATGGGAATTGGTCTGGCAATCACTGGAACAACAGGTCTTTCTGTCCTCTCGAAGTACCCTGAATAAAATACAAAAGAACCTTTTTAGGTTCTTTTGTATTGCCGAAGAATAAAAAATAATCTATTATAAAATTAATTAATTATCTGCCCCACCATGAAACCCTTCTTAATTTTTGTTTTAATCACGGCTGTTCTGGTTTTCGGCTGGTTTTTCTTTATGAAAGATAATTATTCGTTCGTTGATGTTCCGCCGGGCCGCCTGTCCTTATCATCTTCTCCGGAACCTTCGGAGAGCACGCCAACCCTGCCGGAAAAAGTGGCTGTAACGATGGAAACGGCTAGGGGAAATATCGAGCTGGAGCTTTATCCTTCCATGGCTCCCAAAACCGTTTTGAACTTTTTGAGTTTGGCGGAAAACGGCTTTTATGATGGCACCAAATTTCACAGAGTAATTGATGATTTTATGATCCAGGGAGGTGACCCCTTGTCCAAGATCGATGATCCGGCAGTTGGTACTGGCGGGCCGGGCTATCAATTTGAAGACGAAATTAACCTTAAATCCCTGGGCGCCCCTGATGAACTGATTGCTCAATATGAGGCTGAAGGTTATCAGTATAATAATACCCTCCAATCTTTGCCGGTGGATCCGGGCTATATTGCCATGGCCAATGCCGGTCCGAATACCAATGGCAGTCAATTTTTTATCGTGACCACCAAGCCCCAACAGCATCTCTATGGCAAACACACTGTCTTTGGTAAAGTAGTCAAAGGAATGGATGTGGTTTTAAAAATCAAGCAGGGAGATGTGATTAAAAAGATTGGTTTTAAAATTTAGGCAAAATAAAAAGCCCGGGGGCGTGGTGCAGGGTTGCTGCTTAGACAGGACCTTGTGTGTTGCCAAAGGTCCATCTCCACGCGCCCGGGCAGTTTCCGACTGTTCAATGTACTTAAAAAGCACTTAAGCAGTCGGCGTACTTATGGTAAGTATAGCAAATCAGGCCTACCCGTGTCAAGGGGTACTAAAAAGCTTTGTTTTAAGAGATAATCACGAAGCGATATAAAGTATATGTCAGAACAAATACCAAATAAAAAATCGCCCCAAGAAGGCCTTTCGGAAGTACAAGCCGAGAAGTTATTTTGGAAAAAGACAGTCGAAGAAATTAAAGAAACGGATTTCCGCCATATTTACGAAATTATTTTTTCTGATATCGAAAGCGGGAATTATGTTTTAGCCCGGCAAGTTCTAAATGAAGAACTTAAAAAAATTATTGCCAAAGTAAGCCCTACGATGTACGGCAATACTAGCCAAAGAGGCTTTGCTTTGATGGTTTTAAAAGAGGAATTTTATAAAATATTTCCGGAAATAGAGGATTTGACCAGAGAAACAAAAGAAGAATCAGAATCAGAAGTTAAAGATCCTACTGTGCGGCTCGGTGAGCCGGTGGAAATGGACATACCCGCAGAAGGGGAATTTCGGGAAGGATTTCGCAATCCTTATCTGGTTGAAAAGCTGGAATGGCCGGAGAAACTGCCCACAGAATTTGTTCTTGGCTTGGCCGGTGTTATTTTTGATCAGAAACTTGAGCGATTGATAACTATAGAATTTTTGGAAAGAGCTTATTATAAAGGCGATGATCTTTTCGCAAAAGTTAAAATTGGCGAAAAATTAGGCTTGGCGGCGGTAGTTAAAGAAATTAAACTGGCTGATTATGGTTTGGCGGCCAATGCTAAAACTGGTTTGTGGAATTCTCGTTTTATTCCGGCAAGCAGGTGGCAAATAAAAAAGGATAAGTAATACCCAATGTCCAATGACAAACAAAAACTAACCGCGGAACATTTCTATAAGTTTTTCCAATGCCCGCACTGGATCTGGTATGACTTGTATGAAGACCAGCAGAAGAAAAAAGCCGTCCCACCTTTGATGCAGATGATCTATGAGGACGGTCTGCGGCACGAAAAAGAGATTATTACCGGGCGCAAGTTTGAGGAGATTGATACGGCTTTGTTCAAGGATTTGGACGAGGCCTTTTTGGCTACGGTGGAGTTGATGAAACAGGGAAAAAATATTTATCACGGTGTTCTGATGGACGAGCATTGGGTGGGTATACCAGATCTTTTGGAAAGCCGAAGAGGTAAGTCGAAACTGGGGGATCATTACTATGTTGTTTACGATATAAAAAATAGCAAAGAGATCAAAGATGAACACAAGTTCCAGTTGGTTTTTTATAGTTTAATGTTGGAGCAAATCCAAGGAGTGCGGCCGCAGGAGGCCTATGTCATAAATAGCGAAGGAGAACAAAAGTCGTTTTTGATTGACGAATTTTTGGATTATTTCCATCTAACCCTGGGAAATATTGAAAAGATTTTAGACGGGCAAAAACCGCCTCCATTTTTGAAAAGCGGATGCAAAAAGACCCCATGGTACAGTTTATGCCTTTCGGATACGCAAGGGTGCCGTGACGTTTCTTTGATCTATCGCATCAGTCAGATGGATCAGCGCCAGCTTTACGATGCCGGTATCAAGACCATCGACCAATTGGCCTCAACAAGCATGGATCAACTGCAGGGACTTTTGGAAAATTGGAATTATGACAAAATAGTCCGTTTCCATAATCAAGCCCAATCCTTGGTGAAAAATGAAATGCTGGTCTTAAAAAAAACCCAATTCCCGGAGGTTAAAACCGAAATTTATTTTGATATCGAAAGCGATCCAACTCGGGGCATTGCTTACTTGCTCGGTATTTTAATCAAAGAAAAAAAACCGGAATCAGAACCGCAGTATAAATATTTTTTGGCCAAAGAAAAAAAAGAAGAAAAAAAGATTTGGGAAGAGTTTACCAAATTTATTGAAGGACTAGAGGATTTTGTAATTTATCATTATGCTTTTTACGAAAAGCAGACCTTCGATCGTCTGGCCTTGCAATACGGAGTAAAACCGGCGGTGGCTGAAAAATTTAGAAACAATACTATTGATCTGCTTCGAGCAGTCACCGATGCGGTCATTTTGCCGATTTATTTTTACTCTCTCAAAGATGTGGCTCGCTATACCGGTTTCCAATGGCAGGCGGAAGATGCCGGCGGCGCCGAATCGGTCGTCTGGTACAATCAATGGATGGAAAAAGGCGACCAGAAAGTTTTACAAAAAATCTTAGATTACAACAAAGACGACGTGGTGGCCACGCTGGTGGTTAAAGAGTGGCTCGAAAAACAAAAACCAAAAATGCAGCGGGAGATGTTGCCTGAGTTGTAAATTGGTGTTAACTTACTTTTTCTATGAGCTACGCCAAAAAATCCTTGATTATCTTGGCTGTCGGGGTACTTCTTTTCTTTTTAGTTTATCCGGTTTCTTTTTTACCAAGTTTTTTAAATCCCCCCTTCCGTTTGGGGCTGGATCTTTTGGGGGGAACCCATCTGGTTTATAAAGCCAATTTATCTAATTTGGCCGGCCAAACTGTGAGTGAAGCCATGGAAGGAGTTAGAGATGTTATTGAAAGGCGGGTTAACACCTTTGGTGTTTCCGAGCCCTTAGTTCAAGTGGAAGGCAACGATCGTCTGGTGGTGGAGCTGGCCGGAATTAAAGATATTTCGGAAGCAATCCAGCTAATTGGCGAGACCCCATTTCTGCAGTTTAAAGAAGAAAGGCCGGAGCAGGAGCGAGACACTATTTTAGAAGCACAAGCCAAAGAAGGACGACTGAATGAGGATCCTTATTTTTTGGAAACGGCTCTCACCGGCAAGTATTTAACTAGTTCCCAAGTTTCTTTTGGAGACGGAGTAAGCGGGCCTCAAGTAACTTTGGATTTTAATGGCGAAGGGGCAAAAATTTTTGAAGAACTTACTAAAAAAAATATCGGTAAATTTATTGCTATTTACCTCGACGGGCAGCCAATTAGTGTTCCGGTAGTGCAGACGGTTATTTCAGACGGGAAAGCGGTTATTTCCGGTAACTTTACCACCAAAGAAGCTAAGGAATTAGCAGCTAGATTAAATGCCGGGGCTTTGCCGGTACCGATCAGTTTGATTTCCCAGCAAAGTGTAGGGGCCTCTTTGGGGCACGATTCGCTAGTTAAAAGTTTAAGGGCCGGGCTCTATGGTTTGATTGCGGTGGCGGTATTTATGATCCTATTCTATCGTCTTTCCGGTTTGGCTTCTGTTTTGGCCCTTCTTATTTACACACTCATTGTCTTGGCTATTTATAAACTAATTCCGGTTACTTTGACTTTGGCCGGCATGGCCGGATTTATCTTATCTCTCGGCATGGCGGTGGATGCCAACGTGCTTATCTTTGCCAGAATGAGGGAAGAAATTAAAGCGGGGAAAAGTTTGAACGGTTCGTTTCATGAAGGATTTCGGCGGGCTTGGTTATCTATCCGGGACAGTCATGTAACCACCTTGCTTGGAGCACTGGTGCTTTATCTTTTTACTACCTCGATTGTAAAAGGGTTTGCTCTGACTTTAGGTATTGGCGTTCTGATAAGTTTGTTTTCCGCCGTTACGGTCACCAGATCATTTTTAGGCGCCATAATCGGACCAAAGTTAGAAAATAAAAAATGGCTATTCTAAAATGAAACCAATCTATAAAATAATGTTTTTTGTCTCGATTGGTTTAGCGATTACGGCTATTATTATAACCGCTCTTTTTGGTTTGCGTTTCGGTACTGATTTTACCGGCGGTTCTTTAATGGAGCTTAGTTTTATGGATTTTAGACCGGAAGCAGAGGATATTCAGACGACTTTAAAAGATCGGTTTGAAAACTTAGGGGATGTTTCCATCAGTCCGGCGGGCGAAGAGTCATTTATTTTGAGAATGAAAGAAATTGACGAGAATACCCATCAGGACATATTGACTGCCCTTAACTCAAAATTCCCAAATTTGCAGGAGGACAGATTCGACTCCATTGGAGGAGTAATCGGTCAGGAACTAAAGAGTAAAAGCGTTACGGCGGTTATTTTAGTCCTTTTATTAATCGTTGTTTATATAGGAATAGTTTTTCGCAAACTGACCGGCACCTTGCCCCCGATGGCCATGGGCTTGGCGGCTATCTTAGCTTTGTTACACGATGTTTTAATTCCAATCGGGGTCTTTGCTTTTTTGGGACATTACTATGGAGTAGAAATAACCGCGGTCTTTGTGGCGGCCGTTCTAACTATTTTGGGATATTCCGTATCCGATACGGTGGTTATTTTTGATCGTATCAGAGAGAATATTTTGCGCTTTGGCGGCAAAGAAAATCTGTCCTCTTTGGTCCATAGCAGTGTCATGCAAACGCTTACTCGTTCACTCAACACCTCACTGACTACCCTTTTGTCTTTGCTGGCCATCTTCTTTTTTGGGGGAGAGACCCTCAAATATTTTTCCCTGGCCTTAATTATCGGAATTTTTCTGGGCGCTTACTCTTCTATTTTTGTTGCTTCGCCGATTCTGGTTTGGTGGCCCAAAAGAAAATAGGGGTTGACAGGTTCTTTGGCATTTGTTAAGTTTTTCATTTAAAGTTCATTATTGACAAGTCGAGGTCAAATATTGTTTAAGTAGTTGACTATACTTTTAGTTTATGGTATAGTGTTTAAATACTTTTATGCCAGGTTTAACAGGTTTAAATAAAAATATTAAAAAGTCGGTGGCTAGTTTAGTTAAGGCACTCTCTGATCGGAACCGCGATGTTATTTTGCGACGTTTCGGTTTGAAGACCGGCCGGCCGGAGACGCTTGAGTCCATCGGTCAGAGTTATGGGATTACCAGAGAAAGAGTTCGTCAGATTGAAGAATATGCCTTAAAGAATTTGCGTTCTTCCGGACTGGAAGCGGCCTCTGTTTTAACTAGGCCGTATTTTGATTTTACCATCGGTGTGCTAGGAGAAAATAGCGGATTTGCTCCCGAGAACAATCTTTTCAAAAAATTCAGCGGACAGACAAGCGAGAATAATGTCGACAATCTTTCCCTGTCTTTTCTTTTGTCTCTTCACCCCGACTTTCATAAAAGCCAGGAAAATGACGAATTCCTTTCTTTCTGGTTTGTTAATCGGGACTCTTCTGATCTGGCCAGAGAGCTGGTAAGTCGCACCATCTCTGTTTTGAATAGCAAGAAAAAATTGCTCAATCAGCAAGGCCTTTATGATTTATATAAAACAGATGAAAAAAATCAGCCGGTTTCTTTGAATACTTTTTTAGCCGCTCTTTCTCTTTCTAAAAGGATGGACCAGAAT
>JAUYPS010000005.1 GCA_030695705.1 bacterium
TATCTGGGAGATGGAAGCACCTCCTTCTTTGATGCGGTCTAAAATCTGCCGTTTAACGTCAGCAGGGACGGGTTGGGCTTTGGGCATATTGCTTCAGCTTACCGGATATGCACAAGTTGTCTAAATTTCCCAGACCTTCCAGTCTTGCTGAAATGTAAATACCTCATATTCCGGATTATATCCATGATTAAGAGGTGTTGCACTTCAAAGGTTCATTTACATCAACTTAAACGGAGCGAAAAATATGTTCTTTTTAGTAACGATTGTACTGCAAAGTTTTTCTAATAGCCAAAGAATTGTTGCCAGTCGAATTGATAGCTCGCACAACTTTTCTATTATCATTGAGACCAGTACAAAAAAGATCGAGCTATTGGCAGAATTCAACGAAAAATTGAATTACTTTATTGAAGCAAAGGAAAAGACTCTTCAAGCAGATGTGGGTACAGGAGGGGTGAATGTTGTGCTCAGTTCTGTTTCTACGGTGAAACTTTAAGGTAAGGAGAAAAAATGGCATTCGATTTTGGTAGAAGCTATATGCTTGGTAAACAAAAAGATGATGAAGAGCCAAAAGGCATCACGGTTAACCAGTTGATAGTGGTCATTAGTCTTATTTTGACAACTTATAAAAATGCTTTTAATGTTATGGCTCTTCGAGAAAAAGTTGCCAGATCTCTTGGAATGGATGTTGGTGAAATTACAATAGCTGATATGCAGTCAGCATTAGACCAGTTACAGACCAAGCAATTAATAAAAAGGACCAAAAATTTCAATTTGATAGGCTGTCCGGGACTTGGCAAAGCCTTGAGGAAGTTGTTAGTTTAATTGTTTCAGGGAAAACATAAAGGGGCAAATAAGCCCTTTTCTTTTTTAATATTGTATGTTAAGGTGACAAAACTATGGGAGTACCAAGAGCGCATTCAACACGCGGACAAAAAGGGAGAAGAAGAAGCCATTTAGCCCTCAAACCGATGGGATTGGTTTCTTGTGAAAATTGCCATAAACCGAAACTTTCGCATACCATCTGCTCCAATTGTGGTTTCTATAAAGGACAAGAGAGAATCAACGTTCTTGAAAAAGAACTTAAGAAGAAAGAAAAGGCGCGTCAACGAGCAAGTAAATAGTAAGTCGACCAGAGGCGGAGGGGAACAGTTTTTGTGAAAGCTTGGAACAAAAACTTTGTTCACCGG
Source organism: bacterium (assembly GCA_030695705.1). Classification (GTDB taxonomy): domain Bacteria; phylum Patescibacteriota; class Minisyncoccia; order 2-02-FULL-40-12; family IGHO2-12-FULL-4; genus JAUYPS01. The sequence continues at coordinate 1,188 of JAUYPS010000005.1, forward strand.
AGGCCTCTTGAGATCATTTTTTTATGGCCTCTCGTCATCTTTCAAGAAGTATCGCCATGCAGTCCCTCTATGAGTGGGATTTTCGCGGACGCGATGAGACGCTTTTACCGGAAATTATCGAACGCAACACCAAAGAATTCGGGCCCGGTATTGAAAATACCGATTTCGTAAAGGATCTAGTTAAAGGAGTTTTAGAACATATTGCCGAGCTAGACAAAATTATCGAAAAGGCCGCTCCGCAGTGGCCATTGGATCAGATTGCCATTGTCGACCGCAATGTTTTACGGCTTGGCATTTACGAATTGCTTTTTGGCAATCGGGGAGAAGTTCCCCCCAAGGTGGCTATTAATGAATCCATCGAATTGGCCAAAACGTTTGGCGGCGATGCCTCCGGAAAATTTGTTAACGGAGTGTTGGGTACTATTTATCGGGAAATCGGCGAACCGGGTAAAGACGATGCGCCTCCCAAGAAAGACAAGAATATTTCCGAAGAACAGGTAGGACAGGTTGAAGAAAAAGTTGAGGAGAAATTAGAAGAACCAAAAGAATAATATGTTTGAAGAAAAATTGGTGGAACTGCAAAAAAAGATCGGCATTGAGTTTAAAAATACTGATATTCTTTTGCAAGCTCTCACTCACCGTTCTTATTTAAACGAAAATCCTTCCTGGCCGTTGGAACATAATGAACGCCTTGAATTTTTGGGAGACGCCGTTTTGGAATTGGTGGTGACCGATTATTTGTACAAAAATTACCCTAATCCCGAAGGCGAGCTGACTAACTGGCGGGCGGCCATTGTCAATGCGGTAATTTTATCTAAAATTTCCGGCAAATTTGATTTGAACGACTACATTTTGCTCTCCCGTGGAGAAGCCAAAGATACTGGTCGGGCTAGGCAGTTTATTTTAGCCAATGCCATCGAGGCCTTGATTGGAGCAATTTATCTGGATCAAGGATATGAAAAAGCCGAAGAATTTATACAACGATTTGTGATAGTAGAACTGCCGGAAATTATCGAGCAAAAACTTTACCGTGATCCCAAGAGTAAATTACAAGAAGAAGCACAGGACAAAGTCGGGCTAACTCCAACTTACGAGGTTTTAAAAGAGTGGGGACCGGATCATGCCAGAAATTTTGAAGTGGGCGTTTTTCTTGGCCAGGAAATGGCCGGAAAAGGAGAGGGCCTAAGCAAACAAGAAGCCCAACAAGTAGCGGCCGAAGATGCGCTCAAGAAAAAAGGCTGGTAGAGTTCCCAATTTTATGATATATTAATCTTTAATAAGATAAATTTGAGTTATGTTAAGTGAATATTTAGAAAAACAACTCAAAAAGGCAAAATTTAAGAAACTGAAAGACGGGTCTCATTTTGGTTCTATTCCAGGATTTCCCGGTATCTGGTCTAATAAAAAAACTTTGATTGCCGCCAAAAAAGAACTCCAGGAAGTTTTGGAAGAATGGTTTTTCTTGTAAAATTATGGATGAAAAAATTATCAATACTATCAAGGACTTACTTATCAAAAACGACATTGAATATGCCGCTCTTTTTGGTTCGCGGGCGCGGGGGGATAATCATCCTGATAGTGATTATGATATTTTAATACGGTTTAAAAAAAATAAAGAAAAGGGGCTGTTTGAGTTTATCGGGCTTGAAGATGACTTATCAGAAATTTTAAAAAAAAAGGTTGATCTAGTGGTAGAAGACTCGTTGAGCCCCTACATTAGAGATTATGTTCTTAAGGATCTCAAAGTAATTTATCAATGAGTACCGTACTGAAAGATGAAGTTTTAGTCAAGCATATTCGAGATGCGATTGCTACTATTGAAACCTATACCAAGGATATTAGCAGGGAAGATTTTTTAAAGCCAGAAAATAAACTTTTGCAAGATGGTGTGGTTCACGAATTTGAAATTATAGGCGAAGCTGTCGGCAAACTATCAGACCAAATTAAAAAGGAGTACATAGGACTGCCGTGGAGTAAAATCTCTAGCATGAGGAACAAGCTAATACACGAGTACTTTAGTATCAGTTTGCCTGTTATTTGGAAAACGGTTGTGGAAGATCTGCCAATGCTTAAAGAAACGGTGCTTAAAATAGTGAACTCGTTTGTAGAAATTTAATTGTTATGGAAAACACTCCTCAAAATCCAAATCAACCGGAGCAGTATCAAGTGCCTCCGTTAGAACCGGCTGGGTTAAATCAACCCTCTCGTTTCCCAAAGAAATTACTTGTCAGCATCATTATTTTGGCTACTCTGATCGGCGGATATTTTGCTTTGGCCAAATATCAATCTTGGTGGCCGTTTGGGGATAGTGTTTTGGTGCAGACCCCAACACCAATACCAATACCAATACCAATACCAATACCCAATGAAATTTCTGACTGGAAAACTTATCGGAACGAAAAATATGGATTTGAGTTGAAATATCCAGCCGAGTGGAAGATAGAAAATACTTCAAATGGCGTTAGCGCATCTAGTCCAAATTCATCAAAGTCTTTGGCAGAAGGGGGTATTTATGCAATGTTGATAAACATTTTTCCAACCAAAAGTTTAAAAGTTTCTGATGAAATTGGTAAGTTGCCTGCACAGTGTATCATAGATCTAAAATATCTAACTATAGATGGACAAGAGTCTTTAGACTTTTTGGCAAAATGCGAATTTGCTCAACCACGGCAAATATTATGGATTAAAAATGGGCAAAAGTTTACAGCTACAATTTATCTTGATTACGATATGATAAAAAATATTCTCTCCACTTTTAAGTTTACTCGATAACTTGCTCATTTAAATTTCTTGTGTTATCATCTAACCCATGCTAAAAATTCGTCTACAAAGGATCGGCAAGAAAGGACAGGCCTATTTTAGATTGGTTGTTTTGGAGCATACCCAAAAACCGAAGGGAAGATATTTGGAGCATTTGGGTTCTTATAATCCTCATGCTAAGGCCTTGAATGTTAAGAAAGAAAGAATCGAACACTGGGTTTCAAAAGGCGCTCAATTTTCTGATACGGCCAATAACCTCCTTGTCGGGAAGGAAATAATTAAAGGAGAAAAGGTGACCGTTTGGAAACCAAGACCGAAGAAAAAAGCCGCGGCGGCCCCGGCAGAAACTCCAACTGCATCAGCGGTTTAATACCCCAAGGTCCAACCTTTTTGGAGATCCAAGGTTGGACTTTTGTTTTGTCTTGACTGGGTTGTTTTTATATTATATAATCACAAAAAGTCGTTTAACAAAACTAGGAGCAAAAAATGGACTGGATCAAGGCAATCCTGAAAAAGGAAAGAGGATCCCATTTCGGCTTTTTTGGAAAAGAATTTGATCTTTCAGAATTTCAGAAAACCCTGGAAAAACATGGTGAAGATAAAATTGAAGGGTGGAAAAGATTACTCCTGGAACCCCACTTTCTTCCCAAAATTACCATGGACAGAAAAGCGGACTT
>JAUYPS010000020.1 GCA_030695705.1 bacterium
TGTCGTACCTGCCAGTAGGCCAAAGTTAGACAAAAAATAGATTTGACGCAGAACTGTGAAAATCAAAGTCCCAGATAGTATCTGGGGTTTTGACTCGAGTGAGGATGGAGGCAGGTCTGAACACACCAGAACGGCAACCTCTCCGGGTAGGATTCGAACCTACGACCCATTCCTTAACAGGGAATCGCTCTACCGCTGAGCTACCGGAGAATATTAAATTTTTTAGTATATTAACCCAAAAACCGGTTTATTTCAACTTTAATACCCCTTTAATTTATCGGCTTTGCTGTGCTGGCGGATTTTTTCTAAGGCCTTGGCTTCAATCTGGCGGATACGTTCCCTGGTTACGTTAAAAACCTTTCCTACTTCTTCCAGGGTGTGCAAAACGCCATCATTCAGACCAAAACGCATCTCCAAAATTTTTTGTTCCCGAGGAGTAAGATCAGCAATAATTTCCATCAGATGGTCTTTCAGTATTCTCCTGGCAGCCGAAACAGACGGGGCCACGCTTTCTTCGTCCGGGATAAAATCGGCCAAAATACTGTCTTCGTCGTCGTCACCAACCGGGGTCTCCAAAGGAATCGTATCTTGAGAAATTTTAATGATATGGCGGACTTTTTCGATATCCATATTCATTTCCGAGGCAATTTCTTCCGGCAAGGGTTCCCGCCCCAAATCCTGCACCAATCGACGGACTACCTGCTGATATTTATTAATCGTTTCCACCATATGCACCGGAATGCGGATGGTGCGGGCCTGATCAGCCAAAGCACGCGTAATTGCCTGGCGGATCCACCAAGTGGCGTAAGTGGAAAATTTAAATCCGCGTTTATAATCAAATTTCTCCACGGCCCGAGCCAAACCGATGTTTCCTTCCTGAATCAAATCAAGTAAGGTCAGATTAGCCGAACGGCCGATATACTTTTTGGCAATCGAAACAACCAGCCGCAAGTTGGAAAGAATCAACCTTTGCCTGGCTGCCTCGTCTCCAACTAATACTTTTTTGGCCAAGTCAACTTCTTCTTCCGCTCTCAAAAGAGCATACTGACCGATTTCCCGCAAATACATCTGCACAGAATCGGAAGAAATGTCACCTAAATCCGCCTCGACTTTTTTCTTTTCTTCAAATTCTTTAGTTTTATCCGCTTCGAAAATTTTGCCGGTTTCGATAACATTGATGTTTGAGGACTCCAGCCGTTCGTAAAGCCGTTCCAGGCCTTCGATATCTTTTTCCACATTAGGAAACGCGTGCATTATCTCCGCCTCGGTAACAAAACCTCGCTGACGACCCTTTTCAATCAACTTTAAAATATCCTCTTCTTTAACGAGGACTTTGACTAGTTTCTTCGGAGCAGAGGACTTTTTAACTTTAACTGACTTTTTAGCCGGTTTGACTTTTGCTTTTGGCTTGCTCTTTTTAGAAACTTTTTTCTTAACTTTGTTTTTCTTTTTTGTTTTTGCCATTTTCTATTTTATTTATTTAAAAAGTACGCGGTATTTTGGACTTCTTTAACTAAATCTAACTCCAGTTTTTTATCTTTTTTCTTACCGGCTTGTTTAATGGCCATTTCCAGTTCAGCCAATCTAGTGGAAGCATTTTTTCTCTGAAGCCGATTTAAAATAAATTTGAATTCTTCTTGCAGTTGCGGCCCACTTTCTACCGGAATCGGCCAGCGTTCCCGGGCCTTAAGATAAACTTTCTCCAGATACATTTTGTCAGCGCTAGCTTCCTGTGAAGCGGTTTGGATTAAATAATCAACCGGATTACCCGGTTTGGGATTATTTAAATAGTTTTCAAAAATTGTGAAAAACGATTTTACTTTTTCCGGACAAAATCCGATTGAAGCATGGTCAGCTTGGCGGACTAAATCCGGTTTAATCATCAATAAAGAAATCAGATAATCTTCCAACACATCGGAACCGGCCCATTCCACGAATTTTTCTTTTTCCGGACCAATCGCTTTTAAACCGCGATCTACAAAATCCACCCCGGCTAATTGCCCCATTTCCTTATTCAAGTCGTCTTCTTTCGTCTGAATCCTCAAAGCCAGTTCGCCTATCCAATGGGAGCGTTCCACCGGACTGACTATTTTTTTGATCAAGGGCAGAACTTTTTGGGCAATCGCTTTTTTACCATTAGCCGTAGCCGGATCAAATTGCCGACAAGCCGTTTCAATATAGAAATTGAAAATGGATTGGGCATCTTTGGCTTTTTCCTGCCATTTTTCTCCGTACTTCTGCACAAAGTCGGCCGGGTCCTTACAATCCTGATCCGTCATCACCACCACGCCCAGATTAAAATCATGCTGAAAGGCCAAACTAATGCCCCGATCAGTGGCATGCTGTCCGGCTGAATCCTGATCGAAACATAGATCAAGATTCCTGGTGTAGCGTCCGATAGTTTTTAGGTGCTGATCGGTCAAAGCCGTTCCGGAAGAAGCGATCGCGTTAAGCACACCGGCCTGATGTGACATAATCACATCCATGTTCCCTTCCATCAGAAGACAGCGGTCCTGGCTTCTGATGTGCATCCTGGCGGCATTCAAACCATAAAGAATCTTGCTTTTGTCATAAATCAGGGTCTGGGGAGTATTAATGTATTTCGCTCCGGACTCTCGCCCTTCGGCAGGCTCAAGATGGGTCTCAAAAATTCGGCCTGTAAACCCAACTGCCTGGCCGTTTAAGTCAAAAACAGGAAACATAATCCGGGAACGAAAACGGTCATAATATCCGGAACTGTTTTCTCGCCTCACGCTTAAGCCCGCATCAAATATTTCTTGATCACGGAAATTTCGGCTTTTTAGAAAATCAATAAAGCTTTGCCAGGAATCAGGAGCGAAGCCAAGTTTGTGTTCGTTAACGGTTTCCTCTTTCAACCCACGATTTTTTAAGTAAGCCAGGGCTTTTTGGCCGGAATTTGATTCCCAGAGTTGTTTTTGAAAAAATTTTACCGCTAGGGCGGAAATATCCAATAATCTTGTCTTGTCATTTTGAAAAGAGCGATCGAATTGTTCCAGTTCAATACCGGCCCGCCTGGCTAGAATCCTTAAGGCCTCCGGAAAATCCACCCCCTCAATTTCCTGTACAAAAGTAAAATGGTCTCCGCCACGGGAACATCCGAAACAGTGCCAGAACTGCCTCTCGGAAGAGACGGTAAAGGAAGGCGTTTTCTCGTTATGAAAAGGGCAATTGGCTTTGTAATTTACTCCTGATTTTTGGAGTTTTAAATAACCGGAAATAAGATCAACAATGTCCACTTTTTCTTTAACTTTGTCGACATTATTTACCATGTAAATATACGAATACTTTAATATTTAAAGTCAAATAACAGCTAAATAGCTGCTTCAAACTATACTCTAGCATATTAAATTTGTTTTTTCAATTAAAACCTTATTTCTTATCTTTCAGCGCCTGCTCAATGGCTTCCTGAAAAACACTAAAGGGCTGGGCACCGAGCACTGAACGGCCATTAATGAAGAAGGCGGGGGTTCCGGAAACACCGGCTGCCGAACCGTCTGAAAAATCCCTTTCTACTTCCCCGCGGTATTTTCCGGAGGACAGACATTCGTTAAAGCTACCGGCATTTAGACCTATTCCCATGGCCCAATTTTTAATATCAGTCACAGAAAATTGGATGGTTCCTTGTCCCCTTTTTTCCTGTTCGCTGAAAAGTTTATCATGCATCTGCCAGTATTGACCCTGATCTTCAGCACATTCCCCGGCTTCCGCGGCCGCTTGAGCGCTTTCGTGAAAAGATAAGGGGTAGTCACGATAAACAAACCTGACTTTGCCGGTATCGATATAATTTGATTTAATCAATGGCAAAGTATTTTTCCAGAAAGTCCGGCAAAACGGACATTGAAAGTCGCTAAATTCAACAATAGTTACCGGAGCGTTTTTGTCTCCTAGCATCGGATCATCGTCTACGCTCACTTCCACTATTTTATTATTTTCCCCCGGATCATTGCCGGCTAAACCTAACTGCGAACCGGGGTTATTGCGGTAACTGGTAAAAAAAAGTGTGCCGGAAATCAAAACAGCCGCCAGAACAATCGATCCTGGCAAAATTAGTTTACCGATGTCCAAACTGAAGATCGGTTTGCTGTCCAAGTTATTTTCCTGATTTTCCTGATTCTCCATAGAGCAATTCTAACAAACGAAAAAACTTTTGCAACATAAAAACCGGTTAGTTTCTGGGGGTAACCGACAATAAAAAAGCCCCGCGCAAAGAGGGCTTCTTTATTTAACTTCTTAGAATTACTGAAGAATCTTGGCCTGAAGAAGTATTTTTCCGACGTTACCGGACGAATTGCAACCTACTGACAATTCGTTTGGCAAACTTGG
>JAUYPS010000021.1 GCA_030695705.1 bacterium
TCTTTAAACCCGGGAGACATTGAGTTCATTTGCGATGTAGCTATTAATAGCAGATTGGGGTAAGGACATTGACTAAACATAAAACAATCTTAGGCACGGAATGGTTTACCGTCGAAAGCGAACCGATCGTCGGAAACGAAACTGCCGACAAGCAGCCTTTCTATAGAATCACCATCTCGGATAGCATCTTAATTGCCGCCTTCACCACAGCAGGAGAAATAATTTTAGTAAGACAGTACCGCCAGGCCAACCGGTTGCATACTTTGGAATTTCCGGCCGGGTACATTGATACCGGAGAATCTCCGGAACAAGCCGCCACCAGGGAGTTATACGAAGAGACCGGCTACGTGTGCGGCAAAGTTAATTTTCTTGGCATGGGCCTGCCTTGGATTTCAAGAGTAAAAGGTCAAGCTTTTCTTTTTTATGGCCAAGACGCAGTGAAAGACCAGGATTTTGAACCCAAAGAAAACATTGAAGTTATTCTTCTGTCCCTGAACAAACTGGAACAACTGTCCGTCAAAGGTGAATTTGAACAAATGCAAGGACTTGGTCTTCTCCTCTTGGCAAAATGGAAATTTGGACTGGAAATATAATTTACATATGCAACAACGCAAAGAGCTCAATCGCTCTTTTTTTCGTCAAAGTCCCGAGACCTTGCTTGACTAATCCTCAAAAGTAATTAATAATACAAATGCCTTTTAAATACATCGAAAAGGGAGGTTCTTTGAAAAACAAAAAAAGAGTATTGGTGCTGGGAGCCAGTGGATTTCTGGGATACAACATATTTAATCATTTATCCAAACGGGAAGACTTAGACGTACATGGAACATATCTTGAAAATAGCTACGGCAGATTGAATCTTACAAAAGATTCTGAAAGATTAACTAGAATTGACTTAACCAAAGAAGAAAGTGTGCAATTCGTTACAACCGGATATGACGTGGTCATTCAAATGGCCGCCTGTTCGACCAATGCCAAAGACGCGTTGAACACTCCATACATTCAAGTTACTCCCAATATGGTTATGAACTCCTGGCTCTTCCAAGCGGCATTCGATAACAAAGTGGGACAAGTTATTTTCCCCAGCTGTACGGTGATGTATCAAGGTAAAGATACTCCCTATCGTGAAGGAGATGCTGATTTTGATGCCCTAGAAGGAACATACGACGGAGTCGGATGTATGAAAATGGCTAGCGAGAAATTTGCCAAATTTTTTGCTAGATTGGGACGAACAAAATTCACCGCCATCCGACATTCCAATATCTATGGGCCACACGACCGATTCGATCCGGACAGGTCGCACGTCTTCGGAGCAACCATCAGAAAAGTACTGGAGTCGAAAGACGGCAAAGTGGTGGTCTGGGGACAAGGAAAAGAGGTCCGTGATTTTCTGTACGTGGACGACTTTGTCAGATTTGTGGAAATGGTTATTGATCAACAAGATTATAAATTTGATGTCTTTAATCTAGGATCTGATCATCCGATAAAGATCGGGGAATTAGTTCAACGAGTAATCGACCTCTCTGGAAAGAATCTTGAAATAGTATATGACCCAAGTGGGCCAACTCTAGGAACAAAAATTTCTATTGATTCCAGTAAAGCAAAAAATAAGTTCTTTTGGAATAATAAAACTTCCCTTGGTGTAGGTATCTCCAAAACCATCGACTGGTATCGGCAAAATATTCTAAAGGAGGGGCAATGAGCTTATTTAAAGGAAAATATGTTCTAGTCGCCGGTGGAACCGGTATGGTCGGCAGACAATTGGTAGAAATCCTCATTGATCGGGGCGCTCACCTCTGGGTCGCTTCCATGGATGACAAATCGAGGGCCCATCCCGAGATTACAGCTTTCTTCAAAACCGACTTGCGAATTTATAGTAACTGCCGGCGAGTATGCCTTGGCATGGATATGGTCTTTAATCTATTGGGAGTAAAAGGTTCCCCCGCCGTCACGGACAAATATCCGGAAAAGTTCTTCTACCACACAGTAATGCTGAACGCTCAACTGATGCATGCCGCCGCGGAATGTGGAATCAAAGAATATCTGTACACTAGCACTAATGGTGTTTATGCTCCGGCCAGCATCATGCGCGAAGACGAGATGTGGCAAAACCCTCCCTCACCGCACGATAAATTCGCCGGCTGGGCCAAAAGGATGGGTGAACTTCAGGCCGAGGCCTGCTTGATTGAATACGGAATGAGAACTACCATTGTCAGACCATCCAATATCTACGGGCCATATGATAATTTTGACGGTGAAAACGCCATGGTCGTTCCCTCTCTGATCAAGAAAGCGGTCATTGCGGCAGAAACCGGCCAGCCCATGAAGCCGTGGGGCGATGGCAGTCCCAAACGCGATTTTATCCACGCCCGGGATGTGGCCAGAGCCATGCTCTTGGCCGTCGAAAAAGCCCCCGGCCAGGTCTTAAATGTCAGTAGCGGCATCGGCACTTCCATCCGCGAACTGGTAGAAATTATTAAAAAACAATTTAATCGAGATCGGGTCTTGCCAAGAAAATCAATCGAGGTAATCTGGAATACCTCCGGACCATCCGGCGATAATACGCGCATCTTAGACAACACCCTTCTACGTTCTATCGGTTATCAGCCAAGTATTTCTCTAGAGGAAGGAATTTACGAAACAACAGCTTGGTATATAGTCAACAGGCAAGATGCCCAAAACCGTTTTGATGTTTTCGATAAAAAGTAAAAACATCCGACACCTGAACAAGGTGTTTTTTGTTGCCAAAAATAGAGAAAAATACTATATTCATAAAACAATGACTCAGGAAACACCGATCGCCGGTATTTTTATACCCACCATGAACCGGGTTGATTTTGTCATCAGACAGCTTCGTTATTATGCCTCGGTTAAATGTCCGCACACCATCTATGTTGGGGACTCCAGTCCGCAGGAAGAGTCGGAGAAAATACACAACGAAATAAAAAACCTCGGCCATTCCATTAAGGCAAACTACTACTACTTGCCTGGTTATGATTCTTGGCAATCCCATTATTATTTAATCGCCCAAGTAAAAGAAAAATATATTTGCTACAGCGGTGACGATGACTATCAGATACCGGACTCCGTCACTAAATGCATCGAGTTTCTGGAAGCGCATCCGGATTATACTTCGGCCAGCGGACATGCCGTCAGTTTTCGCTTAAAGCAAAGCGGGCCATACGGCTCCCTAAAACGATTGGCCGATTACCCCAGACAGCAAATTGAAGAGGAGACGGGATCGGAAAGGATCAAACAATTTTTTCGCACTTATTTTGTCACTCATTTTTCCATCAACAAAACGGCAGATTTAACCAGCCATTGGCACAGCGCCGCGGATATTAAAGACCGCCCCTTTCAGGCAGAAATATTGCCCACCTCTTTGCCATTAATTTACGGAAAATCAAAAATATTGAACTGCCTGGGTTTCGTGCGGCAAATTCATGATAGCCGAGTTATTCAGCCCTCTACTGAACTTGATTGGATTGCCAACCCGGACTGGCCCCAGTCATACATCTTATTTCATCAAATATTATCTGAAAAACTGGCCCAAAAAGATGGGATCGCTCTGGAAGAAGCAAAACAAATCATTAAGTTCGCTTTTATATACTATCTGGCCGTCCATCTCCAGAGAAACTATGAAAGTGCCAATCCTCCAAAACCAAAATACTCGTTTTTACGGCCAATCCTTCGTTTGGCACGTTCAACTATTACTAAAATATTCCCTTTCTCAAGATATATTTACCGTGTCCACATCAAACCCAAAATGTCGGGCAAAAAAGAAATGCATTACGAAATATCCAGAACCGGATCTTCGTATTACAACGACTTTAAGCCGGTGATGGACTCTTTTTCTCTCCCTTCCTGAACAATTTGGTCGCATTGACACTTTCTGATACTTTTTGATACCATTAAGTTATGCAGAAAATCAGCATGGATTCACGACCATCCCTGGTAAAAAACCTCCTCTTCGTAGAAGGATTTTCCAGAGGAGGAAAACTTGTCCTTGGCAATATTATCAACGGATTTGAAGGAGTCGAACCGATCCAATACTATGGGTTGCTTGAACACATTCCGTTTCTGGAAAAGTTTGGATTGATAGATAAGAAAACCGCCGAAGAAATAATAAAATGCGAAATAGATACCCATTGCTACGAAATGCTGATCGGAAGAAATTTTAATCACCGATTAAGTGACGGCACCTCGGTATACAAAGTGCCGAAATATAAAGAGTACTT
>JAUYPS010000013.1 GCA_030695705.1 bacterium
TTCATCCCGTACGAAGCCGCGAGGGCCCGCAGCGTGCCTCTGCTTCGTACGGGATTCAGGCAGCAAAATCCGAGACAATTGCCGATGTGGTAATTAAGGCAATATCGGTTGTGCTTTTGTTTGCAGGTACAATGAGGGAAGATTTTTCTAAGTAGTCTTAGCGTGGTTTTGAGAGATGATCCCTCAGTAAACGGACCATGATAACTAATTTTTAGTAAATCAGCCATACGACCTACTCTCGACCCTCGACTTGTCGCTCGGGAATTTTCGAGTAGGTGTATGGCTGATTTACTAAGTTTTGCTGGTTGGTGAGTCAAAAAAATTATGGGAAATTCTTCTTGAGTAATTCCTACGAAAAAATACTGCTTGCCGTCACGAAGCATGATGTTAAAAAGGGGGCGGTGTTTTTTAATTAGCTGGGATTCTAAAATCAGGGCTTCGATTTCGGAGCCGGTTTCCTGCCAACTTAAATCAGTAGCTGTTTCCAGCATCTTGCTTATTCTAGACTTATCCACATCCCAGGTTGGACCTGGGATGTGGATAAGTCGGCGATAAGAAGCTAGGCGATTCTTTAAATTGGCCGCCTTGCCGATATAAAGAATCTGCCCTTTTGCATTCTTAAAAAAATATACCCCGGGAGAAGAGGGGATTTTTTGGGGTAATAGAAACCCGTTTGACATTAATAAATAGTATGCTATATTTCCAACGTTTGTCAACTTCAGGAGGTGGAATCCCCGCTCTTTTTTTATTTTGGCTCGGTAATAACTTCAGTAGGTAAACTACTTTGAATAACTTTGAATTTGATGCGGCCAAGTATTTGGCCGCTTTTTGTTTGGACGGTTACTCGCCATTTGCCGGGTTGCACATTACTTTTAAAAGAAAAGCCGCGGAATCCTTGTTGGCGTCCTCCAAAGATAGCGTATTGCAGCCGGCTGGCCGTGACCCAATGACTATTCTTTTCGTCAAAAAATTGCCATTCGTGAATTATATCAGTTCTCAAATCGGTTGGAGCATAAATGGCACTGAAAACAAAAATCGGTTCGTTTCCGAAGCGGTGATAGGTAGGATTAAAATCCTTAAAAAAATGATACCATTTTGGTTTTTCATAAGTGACCAGAAAATCACCCGAGTCCAGATGTTCTACTTGGTGAGCAACAAACATATCCTTTAAGGCCAGCGGAATAGGAGGGATTATATTGGCAAAATAGAGAAAATTAAATCCAGCGAAGACAATCAGGACCGCCGAAAGGATAGTCCGTTTAAATGGCTGGATTTGTTCCGGAGCAAAAGCATTTATAGCGCGGACGATAAAATAAATAACAAGTAAACTCAGCAGACCGCTTAAAAGAAAAATCAACTGGCCGATGGTATTAAGAACCACCGGGACGGCGAAAGTCAGATAAGAAAATATGGCTAGAAAATAAATTCCAATTTGGAAGGCTAGCCGGCGGTAGCGATTTCGGAAGTACTCGTTTCCGATCAAGAGAGCGGCCATAATAGCGATAAACGGCCAAGATGCGGCCAAGGAAGCGCTTCTGGAATATAGAACCACAAAACCGCTGAACAAACCGCCGAAAGCGAATTGCATGGCCAAGGGAAGCAAGACAATTAAGCGGCTTATTCTTTGGACGCGTCCGGCGGCATGAGCGTTTAAAAGTAAAATACTGATTCCGGCCAGAAGGAGATAGCTTAGTAAAATTAAATTATCCAGCCAGACATCCGCTCTGGTCAAAGTGAGGCTGTCCACCACAAAACCCAAAAGCATCGCTCCGGGGGAAAGGTATTTTTCGTATTTAACCAAGAGGTCTTTTAGTTTTTGAATCGCCATTATTATTATGATAACATAACGGCAAATTTAAAATCGCACCTTAAAAAGGAATAAAAATGAGATTTTTTCGGTTGAGCCTATTTTTGGTTTTGGCTTTGTCGGCTTGCGGGCCGCGACCAAGCGAGCCCAATGAATACCAGCAAAACGGTTTTTATTCCCATCCCCAAGCTCTTAAAACGCCAGTGACTCTTTTGGTGCAAGAAAGAAACGGCGAGCCATTTTATACGGCTTCCGCCTTTTTGATCGAGAAAGAAAGAGGAATATTTTCCACGGCCAAACATTTTGTGGAGCATCTGGGAACGGAGGAATTTAAAATATTTTGCAACGGTAAGGTCTACCAAGGATTGGTCATGGTTACCGCTTCTACTTCCGATCTGGCCATTGTCGGCATCAAGGACAAGTTTAATCCGGCCGATCTTCCGGAGCCCTCCATCCTGGCGGAAAGTTCCCCCGGAGCCGGCGCTTTGGTAAGAGTGCAAGGCATCCACCCGCATCCGCCTCATTTGCAAATAGATAAGATTCTAGTCGAGATAATGCGCGGCTATTACGGCATGTCTTGGAAAAAAAATGAGTTTGTTTTTGACGATCTGGAAGCCAAAGTCAGCAATCCGGACAAAGAGGTAAAAAACAAAGACATTGAAGGAACGCCGGAAGGATTCGGACTTATTTCCAATACCTATATTGAAATTATTACTGCTGAAGACCATCGATGGTCTTTTGGGGGATTAAGCGGGGGACCGGTGGTAGATGGGAACAATGAGGTGGTCGGCATCGTGGCTCATGGCGAAGAGGGGGGAGATGTTTTGATTGGGTTGGTGATAGTTTATCAGCCTTGGAAAGTCCTTCGCATTGTTCCGATTGAGGAACTGCATAAACTGATACGGGATTGACATTATCCCGTTTTATTATACTTTTATAACAAACAGTTGTTTGAAAATTTGGAGAAGATGATGGATATTCAGGAAAATCCGGAACAATTAACCGGGGAAATGGACCGTTCCATGGTTTTGGCTATTGAAAAAAGGATCAGACAACAAATGTCGCAATGGCTATTTGGCTTGGGTAGAGAGATTAGTATTTTAACCAAAGCTGTTTTTACCCCAGTTCCTTATACTGATTCCCTGACGGCTACCAAGAAATTAAAACAGCCCAACGGTTTATTGTTCGGAGGAACAGGCGTAGGCAAAACCGATAAGATCAATGCTCTTTTTATGGCTATCCAGGGAGTGTTCAATCGGATTCAGGGAGAACCTACCCTCATGCCGGACGACATTATCGGTTACGACACTTTGGTGGAAAATACCGATGGTTCACGGGAAATCAAATTTATTCCCGGACCGCTTTTGGCTAACGGTGTTTTGTTGGATGAAAGCAATAGGGCCACGGCTAAAGTCAAAGCTGTTTTTCTAGAAGCAGGGGAAGAAAGCGCTGTTTCACTGAAATCCCTTTACCAAGGGAAG
>JAUYPS010000028.1 GCA_030695705.1 bacterium
CAAAGAGGGCTTCTTTATTTAACTTCTTAGAATTACTGAAGAATCTTGGCCTGAAGAAGTATTTTTCCGACGTTACCGGACGAATTGCAACCTACTGACAATTCGTTTGGCAAACTTGGACTGGAAACAGTAACTATCTGATAACCATACCCGGCTACGCTGTATTGATTTGTTCCAATCGTAATCACTCTTGCGGAAGGAGCCCGGTTATCTAGCATAATGACTGTGCCGTTTTTGTAAGTTGGCGCCAAAGGTACCGGCTGACACCGCTGATCAAATTGGATCCTTCTGCCTTCGAACTCCTTAACCAACTGGCCATAGGCCTGCGCTGAAGGAGTACTGGTAACCGGGGCAACCGCTTTTTTCTTTACAGAGGATGCCGGAACAGGAGTAGCTTTTGATTGGGAATCTGGTAAAATCGAATCTAGATTATTAGTATATTGATCCACTTTATCTCCCATCGCAAGATAAACTCCGACCGCCGCAACTATTACGACCACCACCCACATAAATTTGCCTGTCATTTTCTTCATCTAAAATAAAGCCCGCATCCCAGCTCGCGCCAAGATGACAAACGAGTTAATATATACATACATTATATTATTCTCTGGCCTAGTAGAGCAAGTAAAGTTATGAACAGATAACAAAAGCGATACTAAATGGCATCGCTTTTGTTATCGTGGCGGAAGGGGTGGGATTCGAACCCACGGGACCCGTTAAGGTCACGGCTTTCCAAGCCGTTCCGTTAGACCACTCCGGCACCCTTCCATAAATTTTTATTCTTTTTTCTTATACATTTGAATAAAAAGTTTGTTGGCTACATATGCTGAAAAATCTTTTTGGCTCTGATTCCCCGACTCGCTCAATTTGTTCTGATAATTCCGCAGTTCGTCAACGATTAATTCTCCGCTTAAAAGTTTCCGATGCAGTTTTTGATCGGCTTCGGTTAATTCATCCGGATTAATTTCTTTAAAATGAGCGGTTTTTCTAGTGCCGTCCTCGTTTAGATTTTCCTCTTCCTGCTTTTTTAGTCCAGCCACTTCTTTTTTGAAATCGCTCAAACTCGGAATATTTTCTTCATTTGGAAACTTTTCACTCATGGTATTTATTATAACTTATGTCCTCATGTCTTTAAGGATGGCAATTCTTTCCTCCACCGGCGGGTGGGTCATAAAGAGTTTTACAAACCAGCTGCGGCCTTCTTTTCCCTTGAAAGGATTGGCGATAAAAAGATGAGCAGTGGCATTGTGGGCATAGCGCATATGATGGCCATCCTGAGCAATTTTTTCTAAAGCTCCGGCCAAACCTTCGGGATAACGGGTCAGCAAAGCGCCGGAAGCATCAGCCAGAAATTCCCGCTTACGGGAAACCGCCAACTGCACCATCATCGCCGCCAAAGGAGCCAGCACCGCTGCCACAATGGCAATCACCAGCATCAGCGCTCCCCCTCGATTATCATCGTTGTTACCGCCCCAAAAACTGATCCGCAAAAACCAATCGGCTAAAATAGCTACCACTCCGGCCAATACTACCACAATCGTGGAAATTAGAATATCTCTATTGCCAATATGGGAAAGTTCGTGAGCCAGCACTCCTTCCAGTTCTTCATTTTCCAGCTTTTCCAATGCTCCGACAGTCACAGCAATAGCCGCATGCTTGGGATCCCGCCCAGTGGCAAAAGCATTTATCTGCGGAGAATTAATAATGTACAGTTTGGGTAATGGCAATCCGGCCGTAATGCAAAGATTTTCTATCATGCGATAAAGATATGGATTATCTTCGCGTTCAATCCGCCGCGCTCCGGACATAGACAAAGCAATTTTGTCCGAGTGCCAGTAGGCCACCAGGTTCATAATCAAACTCAACCCCGCGGCCACATACAAAATCATCGGCGTACCCAGTCGCCAACTCAACAGCCAGCCCAAGCCGATGACCAAGACGAAAGACATGGTTATTAATAACCATGTCTTTCTGATATTGCTATCGCGATGAGAATATAAGTTAGCCATTAGAATTTAACTTGAACCGGTTCCCGCTCGGTAGCCACGGCTATTTCGAAAAACTGTTCTTTTTTAAACCCAAATGAGCCGGCGATCAGATTGGCCGGAAACTGCTCAATCTTAGTATTCAGATCCATCACATTGGTATTGTAAAAACGACGGGCAGCTTGGATTTTGTTTTCTGTGTCGGAAAGTTCGTCCTGCAGTTTGGCAAAGTTCTCGGAAGCACGCAGGTTGGGATAGGCCTCGGCCAAAGCAAACAAACTTTTCAAAGCTCCGGAAAGCATATCTTCCGCCTGGCCATGTTCCTTTACCGTATGGGCGCCCATCGCTTCGGAACGGGCTTTAACCACTTTTTCCAAAACATCCTTTTCGTGCGCGGCATATCCTTTAACCGTCTCGATTAAATTAGGAATAAGATCGTAGCGCCTCTTTAATTGGACATCTATATCGGCCCAGGCCTCCTTAACCCTCTGCCGCATCCGCACTAAAGTATTAAAAACCGCAATCGCCCAAAGAACCAAAACCGCAATGATTATGAGTAAAATACGCATAAGATTATTATATAGTGAAAAGTTATGAATAACAAGTGTTTAAAAATTTGAAATTTACCCCTGGCCCGAACCAAATAGCCATTTTGGTATTCCACTTGGCATTGCTAGGGTGGTCCGGATCGTACAAAACAGAAACAGTATCACCTTCAATTATGCCCGGGTCTGAATGTCCATACTTTGATACAAACTCCACTTGCCTGCCTTTTGTGTCAGTAAATCTTATTTTTGGATAGTATGCAGTAGAGGAAGAAACTTTACGGGTTTTTTGGTCTTCTTTTGTTGAAATATTCTCATCAAAACCAGTTACTATGCCGCGAGTTTCCTGAGCAATTTTTGTGAAATTTTTTGTGCTATACAACATTTTGATCCCTCCAATCAGCACCACTATGCCGATAGAAGCAAAAATGGCCCCTACAATTACCGGCAATTTACCAGCCATGGATTTGTTGTTAAGACTTGTCATCGATCTCTAGATACTGGGTTTAGAAAAATATACTCTTAAGGAACCGTTCCAGTTCGGCTTCGAAGTCAGCCTGATCTTTGGACTGGTCGCCTGTCTTGCGATAATTGAAAGTAGAAAATGATTTCACTTTCCATTCCCCACCTGTCTGGATCATAAACATAACATTGACTACGGTGATAAACGGCCCGCGCTTTGGACCTCCTATACCATCTAAAGGATCTTCCATTTGATGCTCATATTCGGCCAGATATGCCATCAGCGTAAGAATGTTATATCGGCTGCTGATATCCACGCTCTTGATAAATTTTGCGTTCTTGATTGTTGCAATCATTCCGCCTTCTTTGGCCCGCTGTGCCAGAAACCCAAAGCCTATTTCGTCAACTTGCTCTGCCTGCTCTGGATCAATAACTTTAATAAAATCAGCATAATTATCCGCCTCTATGGAGTTAAAGTATCCATCGTATGCGGCTTTCATTTGGGGATTAGGAGATAGGGGACTGAGGCTTTCAGGCTAGAAAAATTGCCCACCAAGTAAAGGCTCAAAATGATTAAGCGGATGGATGGGATCTCCGCGTCTATCTGTGGGACGGGAATTTTCATATTCTGCAGGACTTTTTATATATTGGTCATAAGCTTTTTCCGTATAAACATAATCATTATAGGTAAAAGCAATACCGCCATTCCATGTCGCTCCAATGGGGGTACCGGGGTATGTTTCAAGAAATTTCAGAATTCCTTTGGCAACATCCACTTCGGGATATTCGTTCTTGATTATCTTTGCCATAATATACTGCTCACTACCCGCAACAAACTGATTTTGAGGTATCACGACAAATTTTGCGCCTTTGGCGGCATTTTCATCCGCCAATTCCCGAACTTCTTTTTCTTTAGTTCCAAGCGGGTAAGAAACATAGACGGTATAAGATTCCTTGGTATAATCTATCAGAATATGAGTCTGGCCGTTCTCCCAAATGACCTGGTTTTTTTGCAAAGTCGGTTGGGTCATTATTGTGTTGTCGGGTTGATTAATATTTGAGTTAATGTTTTGGCCTTTCTGTAAAAACTGCCATAGGAACAGCCCAACAATTCCGGCAACCACAAGAATGGCCGCGAGAATGATAAATTTTGTATATGGCTTGTGCTCTGGCGGTGGAACGCTTTGAATTGGTGCTTGCCCTGACTGCTCGATGTTTTGCGGAATTTCATTGGTTTGATTTTGGATTGGGTCTTGATTTTGGTCCATAATTTTATTTTAGAAAACTTTTATTATTTTATTAGATAAGCGAACCTATATAAACTTGTATGTAAAATAAACCGCAGAGATAATATAGGGAACAGCAAAGAAGGCAATTTCACCGACTGTTAGAGCGGGAATGAACTTAACGGCTCGAAACAATAACACAATTAAAATTCCTACAATAAGATAATGAATGAACCATACCACAGGTCCTAATAAATTCAATATACTTAATCCCGGAATATGTATCATTAATATTGGAAATGGAAATTTGGGAATCAATAATCCCAATACTACCTGGATTATGTGAAAAATTTGTATTTTGTTCATGTCGTTTTTTAACTATTTATTACGCAATTTTCATTTTTCGACAGATATTATCATACGTGTATTCGGTAGGATCTTAAAATTATATTTTGCCTCAGGATTTTCCAAAAACTCAAAATGATACTGGTAAAATCCCTCGGTAACAATGTATATTTGCTCGCTGGCTTTTAATTTCACTTCTCTTTTTGGAAAAATAAACGCCGCCCGGTAACGGCCAGATGGATACCTTACATATTCCACAGAGTCTGTAGCGGTTATAAAATTGCTTCCGAACCCGTCTTTTATAAAATCGCTGGCAAGCAAAACAGGAATACCCACAGTGATTCCAATAAACAGTAACAAAAAAAGAACTGCTCCCAAATTCATATCTTTATAAAATCCTTTCTCAAAAAGACCTAAAGCAAGCAAGGTCAAAACAAAAACTGCCAAGCCCAACTCCATTGCGAAAAAACTAAATAGATAAAAAAGAACGCTTATGTAAAAATAAGACGAAATGCAACTCAAAATTAACCCCACAAAACCAGGCAATAGTGAAATAATGATGACGGCATATTTAGTATGGTTTGAAAAATTCATTGCGTTTTAGTTTTAATCCGTAATTTTTATGGGTTGGCTATTGACCTTGAATAAATGGGCTTGATCGTATACGTAACTCTCCCCCTGATCAATTCTTATAATTTTCCAGTCCAAACCAGTTTTGGTTAAACTCAAAGCTGCTTCTCCTTCCAATTGTGCATAAGTTGTTTTAAATTTTACCGTGGCGATGTTGCCGTTTATTGTTCCTTGGAAATCATCACTGTTTTCTGAACAGCCGCCATCTACCTTATAGCCGTTGGAAGAGCACAGCGAACCCCTTATCTCAGTTCCCTGCTGTTTGACAAACAGGCTAAACTCGTAACAAATATCGGCATTGCTGGCACACTCTTTTTCCATCTTCCAGTTACCGTAAAAGTCGGCGGGGAAGTTGCTACCCGCGTTTTGATTGTCGATTGGAAACATATATCCGATCGCAACAAGAATTGCCAGCAATAAAAGGACGGTTATTAAAAATTTATAATGTTGGAAGTTTTTTATCAATTTCATACTTGTTGTTATTTACAAAAAGGTGCGTAAAGGGGGTTGGATGACAATTCCTGTTTTCTCTTGTTCATATCAATTTTGCTATGTAACTCTTTAAGCTTTGCCGCGGCTTGCTCTCCTGTTATTATAACTTGGGTCGTTGAGAATACTCAAAAATGAATCCGCGTCTTCTTTAATAAGCAGGTTCATATCCAACATATCCAGCTCTCCCAAAACCTCATTGGTTACTTCACTGTCAGTTTCCCATCCGCTCACGGCGTAACGTTCTTCAGCCCATTTATGAACTTCATCAGCGCCAATAGAGCCGCTTTGCCATTGTTCCAAGATATTTTTTAAATCGTTTTTGGATATAGTCATATGGTTCACTTGTTAAAAAAATCATACCAACGCGGATGACTCATAAACCACGGCCTTGTCAAAGCGTACAAAAAGTTAACTACGCCTTGTGTATGGTAAATGGCATACGAAATGGCCACCATCCACAATATTATATAGACAGCTGTGGCTTCAGGTGAAACTTGATTTATTATCAATGCTCCAGCAACAGAAATCCCAATATAAATAAAACTTACTAAGGCAATTGCAATGTGCCGCAAACGCCACATAAAACTGCCAAGGCTGTCCGGGCTGGCTCCCTGTGCTTGTTTCGTTCTGATTTCATTTCCCAAAAATCGCATCCGTGGTTTTCCTGTATAACTCCCCATGATAGCATTATAAGGCATAATACTGCCCAGAAAGAGGGCTATCTCGATTAAAATAAGCTCTCTATAATTGACAGAAAAAAGTATGAGAAACGCGAGTATCAGATAAATAATAAATCTTTTGGCTGGAGTGAATTGGAATGGCATATTATTGAAATTTTTTATCCCATCGAATTATTTGGAAACCGTTATACGCTTGAGTGTGATTTTTGGCCCACATATTTACTCTCGGCATTGACCTTCGGGAATACCCCAGCAAGGGCCGAATTCATTTAGCATCTTTTGTTCAAGCTTTTTTTGTTCTACTGCACTATCCGAATCAAAATCAAACTTTATGACCTTTCCACTTTTTTCATCAATTTCAATATAATAAACGGTTTTTGAGGACTTAGGGTCAAAAGGAGTAAAAGTAAGATCAATATGCCATATACCACTAACCAATTTGCTTTGTCTTGTAATTGCTCCCAGGTCTTCCGCATCCACCAAGAGATGCGAATCCATTAACGCTTGGTCGGCTATATCATTTGCTTGTTCTAGTGTAAGGTTGCCGATTAAACGAAAACTTTCTATCACGGTTTGGAAGAAGATGTCGCGGGGAAAATCTTCATCGGCTGCATTGACTGTAACCCTTACCGCAAAGTCATCCGTGAAGAAATCCACCGAATCACGAACTTCATTTGGTGATTTCCCAGCGTATGAGTTTATGGTATCTCCCTGATAGAGAATCCCCTGCTTATTTTTTTGGGCCAGAAGACCGGGGAATCCGGGAATTTGATTGTCGCCTTTCATGTTTTTAAGTCCATACTCCGGCATTTTTTGTATGTATATCCGTCTTGGCTCTGGAGTCCTCTGTATATCTCGACGAAACGGATTGAATGACTGTAGCTTGCCAGTATATTCAAAGTTCAAATTACACCCCAATTTCCCCGGAGTTACCTCGGCATGGTCCCACCCCTCAAATACCGGATACTCAAAGGTAAAGCCGGTCATCCCCGGACAAGAAAAGGTGCGGGTTTCAATAATTTTTGGTTTGGCGGTGAAAAACATATAGCTTAATCCTAACAGAGTTAGGAACAGAATGATAATGGATATTCGTAAGTAAGGCTTAGTTTTCATATCGGACATATTACCTCGTTAATTTTCCACTCACCATCAATTAGTTTCAAGTTATAGGTTATTTCTTGTTGTGCGTAAGAGTTTGTTTCATAAGGATTTCGATACTTCTCAACTACTGTGACCGTGGCGTTATCCTTCAAACGAGATTTTTCAACAACTTTGTATGACTCACCGACATCTGGGCCGCAGGTAATAGGCGCATATTCTATTCCCCCTCTTATTTTTTCTGACACATCACGACTAAACCGCAAGGTAACTAACGAATCCAAAAAAACTTCACCCTCACTTTCCCTATATGCCCCGTAAAAAGATTCCACAACCTGAAGCGGAGTCAAGTCAGATTTGGTGAAGAGAAACATATACAATAATCCTGCCAGGATGAGGCAAAAAAATAGATATTTATAATTCAGCTTTTTAAGATTCCATCTTCGTTTCAACATGGGCATAAATCGTTAAGAACGAAATTAAGCATTAACCAGATTATACAATACCTAATACCAAAACTCCAATTAATTCTTAATAATATTATCTATACAATAGCCGCCTTAATAAATCCTTTGAACAAAGGATGCGGGTTGAGAGGACGGGATTTGAGTTCCGGGTGAAATTGGCTGGCCACGAAAAACTTATGGCTAGGAATTTCTATGATTTCCACCAAATCCTGCTTGGTATTTTTTCCAGCCACCAGGAGACCTTTTTCAACCAAAGCAGAAACATAGTCGTTATTTACTTCGTAACGGTGACGGTGCCTTTCAGAAATGGTCTTAGCACCATAAAGTTTGGCACACAAACTTTCTTTAGCTAACTGGCAATCATAAGCTCCCAAGCGCATCGTTCCGCCCATCTCTTTTTTCTTAATTTTGCCGATCTGATCAGTCATCGTACAAATCACTGGATATGGGGTAGCGGGACGGACTTCCGTCGTATGCGCTTCTTTGAGCCCACAGACATGACGGGCGAATTCCACCACCGCTAATTGTAAACCGTAACACAATCCCAAAAAAGGAAGGTTGTTTTCTCTGGCATATTTAATCGCCGCAATTTTTCCCTCCACTCCCCTTTTTCCAAATCCGCCCGGAACGATGATACCGTCGAAGTTTTTCAGTTCCTCTAACTTGGTTAGATCTTTTTCGTACGACTCCGCGTTAAGCCAGGTAATTTCCGGCTGGCGATTCAGTGACCAGGAAGCATGCTTCACCGCTTCGATTACGGAAATATATGAATCAGCCAAAGTAAATTTACCACTGTCGAAATATTTCCCGATAATACCTATTTTCACCGGCTCGCGGGAGGACTTAATTTTTTTAACAAAGTTTCCCCAGAGGCGGGAGTCCTTTTCCCACGACTTCAAATTAAGTTTCTCCAAAATCCTTTTGCCCAAGTTATCCTTCTCAAAATTAACCGGGACTTCGTAAATGGAAGAAATATCCGGAGCGGAAATAATGTCTTGTGGCCGCATATTGCAAAAAATAGAAACTTTCGCCTTGCGCGCCTGATCCAACGGCATTTCCGAACGGGCAATAATGATATCTGGCTGGATTCCGGCCGAATTTAGAGAACGAACGGCGTGCTGGGTCGGCTTGGTTTTCATCTCGCCAATCATTTTTGGAATGGGAAAATAGCTGACCAGCATAAACAAAACATGGCCCGGCATTTTCAGTTTCATAATTCGGCCGGTTTCCAAAAAAAGCAGGTTCTCATACTCGCCGACTGTTCCCCCAATTTCCACCAGAACAAAATCCGCCTTGCTCTTTTTGGCTGCCCGCATCAGTCGGCTTTCTACTTCATCGGTCACATGGGGAATAATCTGCACACATTTTCCGCCATAATCCAAATTTCTTTCCCGGTTAATGACTGACTGATAAACCAATCCGGTGGTCATGTAATTTTCTTTGGGAATATCCTCATCGGCAAATCTTTCGTAATTGCCAATGTCCTGATCGGTTTCTAATCCGTCATCGGTGACAAAGACCTCTCCGTGTTCCACGGGATTCATGGTGCCGGCATCGACATTCAAATATGGATCTATCTTTACCGCGGTAACTTTAAATCCATAGTCCTTCAAAATTCTGGCCGTAGAAGCGACCGTTACTCCTTTTCCGATTCCGGACATTACTCCGCCCACTACAAAAATAAACTTCGTCATATTTTGTATCTTAGTTTTTTATAATATAAAAATCAAAAAGAGGGCTGAGCCCTCTTTTTGATTTAGTAATCTCCCATGCCGCCCATTGGAGGCATGCCTCCCGAACCGGACTGTTTTTCTTCCGGAAGATCGGTAATGACCGCTTCGGTAGTCAGTATTAGAGAAGCTACTGAAACAGCGTTAGTTAAAGCGACTTTCACTACTTTCAACGGATCGATTACTCCTTCCTCAAATATGTTGTCCACAATTTTACCGGTTCTGGCGTTAAAACCGGCAGTTGGTCCTTTTGACCAAAGTTCACCGGCAATTTGGTTAGAGTTGAATCCGGCATTTTGAATTATTTCTCTCAAGGGTTTGTCTAAAATTGACTTAACAATCTGCTCACCTTTGGCTAAATCCGTAAAACCATAACCAGCCCTGACTTTTCCTTTTTCACCATCTTTACTTGTTTCAAAATCTCTCAGAGTGTTAAACAAAGCCACCCCTCCGCCGGCCACAATACCTTCTTCCAAAGCAGCCCGAGTAGCATTAACCGCGTCTTCTACCCGGAATTTCTTTTCTTTCAATTCGGTCTCAGTCAAAGCGCCGACTTTGATGACGGCCACGCCGCCGGACAGCTTCGCCAGACGCTCCTGCAGTTTTTCTTTGTCAAAACTGGAGGTTGTTTTTTCGATTTGAGTTCTAATTTGCTCAACCCGTTTTTCAATATCCGTCTTCTTTCCTTTACCGTCAATAATAGTGGTGGTTTCTTTGTTGGAAATAATCTTGGCCGCTTTACCGAGCATATCAAGATCCACCGTATCAAGCTTCATGCCTTTTTCTTCGGAGATCACCGTGCCGCCGGTAACCACGGCGATGTCTTCCAGCAATTCTTTTTTGCGATCGCCAAAACCTGGTGATTTAACGGCCAGAGCGTGAAAGTTCCCCCGCAGTTTATTGACCACCAAAGTAGCCAAGGCATCACCATCCACATCGTCAGCGATAATGACCAAATCGCGCTTGCCGGATTTGGAAATCTTTTCCAAGATTGGAACGATATCTTGAATAGAAGAAATTTTCCGGTCGGTGATTAGAATATGAGAATCATTATAAACCGCCTCCATCCGTTCCGCATTTGTAATCATGTAAGCCGAAAGATACCCCCGATCAAATTGCATTCCCTTGACCAACTCTTTCGTCATTTCTGTTGATTGGGACTCCTCCACCGTGACCACTCCATCTTTGCCGACCTCTTTAAACACATCAGCAATCAGTTTGCCTAGTTCCGGATCGTTGGCCGAAATAGAGGCCACCTCTTGCAAGTTGTTGCCCGTAACTTTTTTAGCATTTTTACTAAGATGATTTATAACTTTTTTGAGGCCGCTCTCCATCCCCTCTCTTAAAAAGACCGGGTTAGCGCCGGATTGCACCGCTGAAAATCCTTCCGCAATAATAGCTTGAGCCAAAACGGTGGCGGTAGTGGTCCCATCACCGGCCACGTCATTAGTTTTAGAAGCTACTTCTTTGATTAATTCCGCGCCGATATTTTCAAATTTATCTTTCAGTTCCATTTCTTTGGCCACCGTCACACCATCTTTAGTTATGGTCGGCGAACCAAAACCTCTGTCGATAACGACATTTCTTCCTTTAGGCCCCAGGGTTACCTTGACCGCATTGGCCAGTTTGTCCACACCCCGCTTTAAGGCTTCCCGCGCTTCTTCTTTGTATAAAATTTGTTTTGGCATGTTATTCGAGCACCGCGAGGATATCTTCTTCGCGAGCAATTAAATATTCTTTTTCGTCGATCTTGATTTCATTAGGACCATACTTGGTGAATAAAACCACATCTCCTTTTTTTAAATCAATCGGCACCAGTTTACCGTCAGAAACTTTTCCCGGCCCAACGGCAATAACTTTAGCTTTTTCCGGCCGTTCTTTCTGGACGGTCTCCGGAAGAATAATTCCCCCCTTTTTTCTTTCTTCTTTAATAGGTTCCAGTAAAACCTGATCTCGTAATGGTTTTATCTTCATAACGCAATGTTGACTTAAATTTATTAAAATTAATATATTGGCACTCCTGACCAAGGACTGCTAAAAGAGATGCTACGGCAAAACAAAAACGGTGTCAAGTGCACCGTTATTTTTCTTCCGGAGAAAGCGGCGAGGGCGGAACCGGCACCGCCGGCTTGCCGTCCACATCCAGTCCCAGATGCGCTGCGGCATCTTTCAAAAAAGAATTGATGGTTTCAACCGTCACCACCCAAGTATTAAGAGTGCTAGTGGCATCTACCAGGCCCATCATCGTCCCGTTGTAAGACAGCAAAGGGGTGCCGGAAAAGCCCGCTTGAGTGGGACCTTGCACCACTCCCATGAGATTGGGTAAAAGACGGTTTTGTTCAAGAGAGTTGGTAATAGCTCGATATGGTCCAAGGATGGCAGTATGAAAAAATCCGGGATAATCAGTATAAAAGCCAAAAGCCCAAAATTTATCGTAGAGAACCAGCGGTTCTCCCGAAGTAGGATCGAGAATATAAGTCGTGTTGGCAATCTTGACCGGCTTTTTGTTAAAAACCGCTCCTCTTTCATTGGGAGTCTCAATTTTCAGAAGAATCAGGTCGGCGGTCAGATCAATAAAAACCACTTTGGCAAAAAAGAAGTCACTCCCGCCGAAAATAGTCGCTTTGGTGGGATACTGATCGGTACCACGCCATAAAGCAGGATGATGTTGGCCGAAAATATGCAAAACGGAAAGAACATATCCGTCCCAAACCACTGTTCCGCACCCATAAAAGTGTTGCGAATAAACAGAGCCAATATCGTTCACGGCCGAGATAGACGACCTTAAGGCCACCACGGATTCATTTTTTGTTTTTACGACATCGCCCGGAATATCCCTGACAAAAGAAACGAAAATACTTCCGTCTCCCTGCTGATCCTGAATCTGGACAGGATCAGCAACTTGAACTTGAGAAAATAAACAATCCGTCACCGATAAAAATAAGGCCAAGAAAATGACTCTTTTTAACACGGCTTACTCCATAAGTTTTGAATGAACCTTGATGTGGCCAGTATAGACCCAAAAAACACTCATTGCAAGCGGTTCGACAGGCTCACCGTAAACCGGAGTCGGTTTCCCGGTAATTTCCAAAAATTCCAAGTTTGGAAATGGCGAGATTATACTTTTTAATGATGTCTTTCTCCGCCGAATAAGGATGAAATTCCAGCTGTCGATCATCGGCCGTAATGCGGCCGGGCAGAGCGGTATTAATCCTGGCCATTTGGATTTTTCTGGAGAATCTTTCGAGCAGTCCGGCCAAGCCAGTGCGGTCCAGCATCATCTCTACGGCCGATTTGATCCAACCCAAAAACCGATTGCGGCGAACCGCTCTTCTTTGATAACCGTCCGGCCGTTCCCAAAAATTAAGAAACTTTTTTGCCCATTCCCCGTTTTCCTCCCAAAATCTTTTTATAATATCCTCCTCACGCCAATAGATTGGAATCAAATGGGCATAACTTTGGGCATTATACATACTTTCAAATGGAATTTTTAAGGAGCGGCCTGTAATATAGTGATTGAGGCAAATTTTATCCGGAGCAATCCGCTCTTTGTCTTTCCGTCTCACTCCAAGCAGATTCATTAAGACCGAAATTATAACCCTGGCGGTCCAGATTCGCCCATATTTAGCAACAACCAAAACGTCCAGATCACTTTCTTTACCGGTATGTCCCAAAGCCAAAGAGCCACTGGCAAAAATAGCCTCAATATAGGGAACGACTTGGGCCAAAAATAAATACCGCCTGGCTTTTTTCCATTTCTGTTCCGCAATTTTATTTCTTTCGATCCGTTCTTGGTAAAGAACGGCCCTGCCTGGCAAAAAGTAGAAGCCATTTTTCTCTTCCAACTTGCCCTCTTTCACCAAAGTATCCAAACAATTGAGATAATCGGTCAGAGGCGGAGGGGAACAGTTTTTGTGAAAGCTTGGAACAAAAACTTTGTTCACCGGAGCCTCTTGAGATTTCATTCTATCTTGATTAATTGAAAATTTAAAAATTTCTCCCGCGGTTAAGGGGTAGTCCAAGGTGTCATAGTAAGCCAGAGTAGCTAAAATTGATTTACTGTTCATTTATCTTTATTAAAGCAAAAAGCCCGCTGTTTTAAAATCACACGAGCTTTAAATTAATAAAACTACCAAAAAAAGAAGAACCAGAGTCGGAATAGCCAGAATTTCCCACCAAATGTTTTTGCTTTTGGTAGAGTAAGACAAACCCATAGAAGTAGCGCGGTTGGCGTTAATGGCATTTTCCATAAAATTCCTCAGATAACTCTGTTCGGAATCAAAAATAAACATACTGCCCCCTGTAAATCCGGCAATTTTCGTCAGGTTTTTGGTCTGCAAGACCGTGCGAACAGTTATTTCCTCTTCAAAACCCGGCAGAAATCCGCTCTGCGATCCTGATTCATCATCATAATAATAGTTGGGAGGATTAAAAACTTTGACCCTAATCGTCCTGCCGGATTTCGTGCCAACTCCAACAGGATAAACTTTGATTTCTCTTTCCCTGAGTTTGGTCAGTCCTTTGTCCAGATTATTATTAACCTGATCATCTCCATCGGTAAACAAAAATACGATCCGGCGACGGGAAGGACCCTGCAGTCCAAGTTTACGGTTTGATCTGTAAAAATTATCGGCCTTATCCATCGCTGTCGGAATATGCTCCAAAACCGCATTCAAGTCCGTAGAAAGCTGTGATTCATCAATATAAAGATCAGGGTGGTCTATCTCTGCGACCTTACTGCTCAATTCATCGATATCTTCGGAAAAGGGCATCTTCCAATTTGAATTCTTGGCAAAAGTGAAAAGAGTGAACCGATCCCCTTTCTGCAAAACACCGCTGTTCAGAAACATGAAGATTTCTTTCTTGGCCAATTCTAGCCGGGAAGGCTTGAGATCATTCGCCCTGGTGGAAAAAGAATTATCAACGGCGAAAATTACATCTATCTGTCCGCCCGCCGCCACCACATAACTAAACTTTCCTTCCGGTCCCGCCAAGGCGGCCGCGATCAGGAGACACAACACAAAACATGGCAACCAAACCAGGTCCTTCCCGAATAATTTGTAATGGGAATGTTTTGACCGGGGAGGACGGAAAAATATTTTAAAAAGTAAAGCAACGGACAAAAATAAAAGGACCGCCGCGGCGAGCATCCAGAAAATCAAGTAATCTGGAGTCAGAAATGTCATTTACCCGCCTCTTTTCGGCTGAGGAGAACCGGGGTTCTTATCTAAGTCCTCGGACTTTCCTGGCTTGAGCTCCTCTATCTTTGGTACTACCGAAGGCAATCCTCTGGGATCCGGGTAACCGAACGGCTGCCTGACTTTTGGTTTAGGCAAAAGGGCCGTCAGACGGGCATCCGAATCGTTGGTCAGATCGTAATTCCACTTGGGAGGAAAAGTATACAGAAGATCCTTTTTGATGGCTTCTTCGTACTCGTCCTTGGAAGAAATGGCCAGCTCTTCCGCCTCTTTTTTGATCCTCTCGGCTTCTTTTTTATCCTTGACTTCCAAGCCATGGCGGTACATCCCCTGAGCCATCCGCCATTTAATATTGCCTTTGATATAAAGCGCCCAGAAAGAATCGTCGTTTTCCAGATCTTTCGCTGTCTTGGTGTAGTTCCCGGTCAGATAATCCACGGCAGACCGGTAATATGGGGCGTTATAAAACAAATATTTATTAGCTGGGCCGTCCAGCCAAACTTTTTCCAAAATACCGTTCCAACGGTAAAAGTACTCGAGTTTTTCCAAGTCCTCTCTCACCGCCGTGGTATTTCCTCTCAGAACGTCTCCGGCGTATTGATCCTGGTATTCATAAAAATTACCGATTTGGAAAGGAATCAGCCAAACCAGGCCCAAAAGCAGAGTTACCAAAAAAGCCAATACAACTCTGACGAACGTAATCCTTCGTTTCTCAGCCATGATGACCTTCTCTTTCTTTAATTTTAAAGAAACTTATTTAATTTTAAATTACGCCTAAATTAAAAACCTGTCCAGACGGAATCTCCCGGACAGGTTACTTATCCACATCCCAGGTCCAACCTGGGATGTGGATAACTTAAGTTACTTTCTGATAGGACCAAGTTAACAGTCTCGCCAATCCGGCCAAAGCGATCAGCCAGATTCCCAGGACCAGAAACCTCCGATAAATAAAATTTTCTTTTGAATATACCTTGGCGCTGTATTTAGCGGCGTGAAGGCGGTCCAGCTTTTCGCTGACTTTTTCCAAAGAATTTTTATCCACGGCAATAAAATAATCTCCATCATACTTGCGGACATCTTTCAAAAGCTTACCCGGCAATTTTAATTTATTCGAATTACCTCCCCAATACCGCGCTTCCAGTTCCATATCGGGATCAATAAAGACCAGGTGGGGAATGATACCCATTTTTCTAAGCTCTTTTAATTGAGGTTCCGGATCTTGTTCGGCCGCTCCATCGGTAATGATGACCACCGAGCGATCCCCTTTTTCCTTTCTTCCCTTTTCCTCGAACAATTTTATAACCGCAGCCAATCCCAGATGCAGGTTGGTAGATCCGCTGTTATTTTCCGGAAGAAAACCTTTTTTTATAATAAAGCGCCCGCCCCACTCCTCGGGAGACGAGACATGGGCAATTACCAACGGAGAATTGTCTATAGAATGCAACAGACTGTCCGTATCTCTGGTAAAATCAGCCATCAAGCGGGCTCTCGTTTCAAAAAGAACAAAAGCAGCCCTGTCGCATTTACCCCGCCTTTTAGCAACCAAATCAAGATGGAAATCCTGAACGATTTCCGCCCTGGACAGGTCGTAGTTTTTAAACCGCCAGCCCATCGAGGTGGAAGCATCTTTAAGATAAACCATCTCCCGGCATTCTTGAATTTCAAGCTGGTTGCTTTGGGTAGTAAACGGATCAGCCAAACCTGCTAAAACCGCCACCGTCCCAAAGATCAGAATAATTTTGAAGGAGAACCCCAAAAACTTCGCGAACAGTCCCGGCCGGTTGGATCTATCGAGAATAAACCCGGAATCTTCATAAAATCCCTCTCTTCTTTTGCCCCGCCAAAATCTATTCCAGATTTTCAGTAAAAAAGCCGCGCCGAGAGTGGCCGCGGCCAAATAAATAAAATCCCCTCTCTTAAACTGGATCACGTCCCAATCGGTTACCCATAAATTATTCAGTTCAAACAAACTGATTTCCCAAAGAACACGTATTTCCTGTAAAAAACTCACCTTGTCCTCCCCGATGAACGCCATCGGTAGGCAAATTCTTTCCACCAAATCACCGGCCAGTTTAAATACATTAATTCTTGTCTGCTATATGAAACCTCGTACTCAAGATACTCTAAGTACTTCCAAAAATATAACGGCTCTGCCTTGTACAGCCCTTTTTCATAAACCCCTAATCTACTCGCAAAATAAAAATAAGAGTCGTTCCTGAAACTTCGATCGAGAGAACTTATTTTTAATAGCATTTCTTTGGCGGTGTCGGCATTAGTCAAAATATCCACATGCGACAAAAGAAATGTCCGCAAAGCATTGCACAAGTCCGCTTCCTTTTGGCGTCTTTTTGGAGAATCAATTTTTATTAAACTCTTAAATTCTTCTTCGTCAATTTCCAAAGCATCCAACGCTTTTAACAAACTTTTCCTGGCTTCCTTGGAAGTAAGAACCTGTTCCGAAGACACGGGCCCGACGTTTTCCGATGATTCAGCTAAAGATTCTTTTTTGTTTTTCAAAACCGGATGGTAACGCAAAGCTATTACCCAACAGAGTAAAGCACTGAGGATAAAACCCGCCAGCGCCAAACCTTTCCAAAACCAGGCCTGCCATCCGAAATCGCCAAAATCGATCCGATCGATAATGTCATCCGCTTTGGAAGTAAGCACATGGTCGTAGCGCAATTGCACTTCTTTGGTTTCAAACTCTTTAACTTCCAGTTCTTCGCGAGGTTTACCTGGTTCCAATTTGATGTAATAAAACTTTTGAGCCGGCAAAACAACTTCTCCTTTTTTCTCCGCGATCATCCGCAAAGAGTAAACAATATCAAAATAATTTTCTTCCCGATACTTTTGTTTCCGGACAATTTTGGGATTTTCTTTCACTTCTGAATCAAGCTCGAACGGCGGAAAAGATAAACTTTTTATACGCTCCATATCCGGCTCGTAGCCATCTAGATATCTAACCGTAAAGATAACTTCTATAGGATCCCAATTGGTAAAAACGGTCTTGGAAAGCCGCGGTTGGTCAACTATCATCGGCGATGGTTCTTGGGCTAATCCGGCCCTTGGCAGGCAAGCCAGGAAAACAGCCAATAAAGCCAGGTAAAAACACCTTCTCATTTTGTTTTTCCTCTAGTTTTAAAAGTCCTCGATTGAAACAAGAGTAATGAAAAACCGCCAAGAAAGCAAGGCGGTTAACTGAATACATTATTCTTTCCGGCAAAAAAACCGGTGAGCTTTTCAAAGTAATCTTCATAAGCCAGCTCGACGGCTTCAACGCCGCACTCTTTGAATTTGGTTATCATGGCCGCTTTTTTTTCCGCAATGTTCTCTCTGATCCAAGCGGCTCTGGAAGCTTTGATTGGCCTCAAGCGTCTGGTCTCCGGATTTCTAGCCAAAACAACTCCCTTGGCCCGCCCCCAGTTAAACTCTTCCGGGTCATGGAGAACAATGGCGATAACATGATGCCGAGAGGATAATCGCTTCAGGTTATCGTAGTCGATAAGTTCCGGGTTGTTGATGGCATCCACAAAATCGGAAATAACAAAAACAACATGCCGGAACTTGAACTTTCTATAAATCAGCCGGAGCGGTAGATTAAAATCGGAAGGTCCAGATTGATTTTCATCCAACTGGGACATTTGCATTCGCTCAAACGCTTTTTTGGCGATATGAAAAATTTGTCCCCGGCTGGCCTTCGGTCTCAAAAAAAATTCGATCCCCTCGGAAAACCCCACCGCCCCTACCGGATCCTGGCGGCTGATACCGGTAAAACCCAGCAAGCCGATCAACTCGAATAACAACCGGCCCTTGTTGGCCCCTTTCAAAATCTGAAAACGCATCGAGGAACTGATGTCGATCACCAGATCAACCGGCATTTCTTTCGGCTCTATCCGCCTGATCCTGAAAATTTTATCCGGGTAATTCTTTAAGCTTAATTTCCACGACACGCCGGTGAGAGTTTCTCCCGGCCGCCATTGTTCAATGGCGGCAAAGTCATAACCGGCTCCGCGAAAACGGCTCTTGTGATCGCCGAATCTGATGCTTCGGCCTCTCTGGCGGGAGAAAACAAGTCCTTTAATTTCGTGAAAACGACTGTAGACTTCTTCTAACTCCATGGCCCGGTATCCGTCTGCTTCAGAACTTCTCTGATTATTTCCCGGCAAATCTCCTCGTGGCTCTTTTTTTCGTCCATTCCCTCCTGGATAACCAGGCGGTGAGCCAAAACCATCTCGGCCACTTTTTTGACATGTTCAATTGTGATTATGCTGTCTCCGGCAAAAAATGCTTCCGTTCTGGCAAAAGCCTCCAGATGGAAATTGACTCTCGGTGAGGCGCCGACTAAAACATTTTTCTTGACCATAGCGCTCGCTGGCCCTTGGACGCGATGCGGCCTGGTATTGCGAATCAAAGCGGTAATATACCGGTCAGCACGGTCAGAGAGACTAACGGTTTTATAAATAAAGTCAGATGCGGCCAAAACTTCCCGAAGATTGGTCACTGGTTCAATTTTTTTGCCGACTACATTAGAAGCCCTGATTTTTTGTTCTTCGGCCGGATCGTCCGGATCATTCATAAAAATACTGAAACTGTAGCGGTCCAACTCGGCCATCGGAGTAGGGAAGCTCCCTTCCTCTTCTCCAAAAATATTCTGCGTGGCCAAAAGCATGAAAAAACGCTCTCCGTTTACATCATTAACATCTCCGGAAAGAGGCCAAAGCGGGATTCTTTTCTTCCCTTGGTAAAGGGATTTCAGTGAA
>JAUYPS010000027.1 GCA_030695705.1 bacterium
TGTGCCCTCGTGAAGAGTCGAACTTCAATTACTAGCTCCGCAAGCTAGTGTCCTATCCATTGAACGACGAGGGCGGTATTTGAATGTTAAATTAAATTCCCAGATGTCTGGAAATTGTTTCGATTAAAGCATCTTCGTGTCTTTCTTCCGGTAGTAATTCCAGCAATTGTTCCCTGATTTCCAAAGGATTTTCCTGATTTAGGGGAATTTTGAAATATCCCTGATACCACTTTTTACTTTTAAAACTAATCTCTTTGATATATCCCGGATGGTATTCAATCCAAAATGATTTGAGATCGCGGAAGGGAAAAAAAGAGTTATCAATGGTAAGACCGTGTTTGGTGATTTCCCACAAGATAGACCTTTTTTCTTTAAAAGCAAAAACCAGGACAATCAGCGAAATGAGAAAAAAGAATACGGCGGTTAGAATATTTTTCTGGAAGTAAATATAAGCCAGCCCGATTAAAACAAAACCGATGGCAATAATAACGGCCGCCGATTTATTGGCTGGTTGTTGATGGGGATGGATTTCTCCAGAGATTTTCACGACCTTATTTTACCACATTTTTAATGTTTTACCATGCTTTGGCGGTGGGGGTGAGATTCGAACTCACGGTACGGTTTCCCGCACAATGGTTTTCAAGACCATCCTCTTAAACCACTCGAGCACCCCACCAAAAACTCAAGCGGAGGCGGAAGGATTCGAACCTTCGGACCCCTTTCGGAGTCAACACATTAGCAGTGTGCTGCTTTAGACCACTCAGCCACGCCTCCGAAATTCGTTAAATTTTAACACGCTTTTCATCCTTTCGCAACTACTAAACCGATTACTTTTTCTGCCCCGGATTGCTTTAAAATTTTAGCGCATTCGTCCAGAGTGGAGCCGGTAGTTGAAATGTCATCAACTAGAATTATTGTTTTGTTTTTGATCTTATCCGGCTGCCGGCAATAAAAAATATTTTTCGCGTTTTTGATTCTTTCCTGCTTATCTCCCAGTTCTGCTTGCGGTTTGTGATGTTTTAATCTTAGCAAAGTATCACTTTGCATATTCAAACCGAATTCGGAGCATAATTCTCGCGCCAATAATTCTGACTGATTGTATGAGCGCCAGTTTAAACGTCGGAAGTGTAAGGGGACGGGAATTACTAAGATTTCCCGGCGATATGTTTCCATGAATTTGTCCATTTTTTTATGGCGCAAATAAACACTAAGCAGGCGGACTAGCGGTTTGGCCAGGTCTTTGATAAACTGATATTTGAACGCCCAAAGTATTTTTTTAATAGTCGGCTCTTGATAGTCAGCGGCTGCCCACAAAAAATTAAGATAATGTTGGGGGAGACAGAAGGGGCAAGTTCGTCCGTTAATAGTTCGAGCGGAGCAAAAAGCGCATTCCGGCTGGATTTTAAATTTAATTTTTAAAAAACATGTCTCGCAGAGGTAATGTTTTGGCCCGTCAGCCGACGGATGGTTTTTCCGACAGGATAAGCATCGGATCGGAAAAAATAGGTCAAGAAAAAAATTTTTTGCCGAAATGATGGGGTCTATGGATAACTTCATTTTCTACTTATGTTATAATCTTTATTGATGGGATTCTCTTTTTTCAAAAATTTTAGTTCGCGCAGTGCGCTGGGAATCGATATCGGTACGGCTTCTATAAAAATAGTGGAACTAACCCGGGAAGGGGGGCGTTTTAAACTTTTGAATTATGGGATTTTTCAGCTGGAAAATCAAGAAGAGGCCATTCAAACAAATCAAAAGGTTCTAAAGTTGGCGGACGAGGCGATCATCTGGGGGATTAAAGAAGTTCTCAAGCAGGCCAAGATAAAAAGCCGAAATGCCATTGCTTCTATTCCGGCTTACTCCACTTTTTCCACTGTAATTTCTTTGCCTTATCTTTCAGAGAAGGACTTGGCCAAAACTATTCCTTTCGAAGCGAAAAAATATATACCCCTGCCGCTTAGCGATGTGGTTGTGGATTGGTCTATTATCAATTTAGGATCTTTTACTCCCGGTCAGGGGAAGACCGTACCGACAGTCGAGGTTTTTTTGGCGGCGGTACCGAAGCACGAAGCAGAGCGGTATAAAAACATTGCCAATGGAGCCGGTCTTACCCTTACTGCCCTCGAGCTGGAAAATATCGGTCTGGCCAGGGCATTGATCGGAAACGATCAGAGCCCGATTGCTATCGTTAATGTGGGCGGGCGCAGTACCTCTATTCTGGTGATGGATAAGGGCTACGAAAGAATCAGCCATACTTATGAGATAGGCGGCTTTGAAATTACCAAATCGATTGCCCGGTCAATGGGGGTTAGTTTGGCTCGGGCGGAAGAACTTAAAAAGACGGTTGGCTTGGGGTCAGATCATGTCAAAGTCGTCAGTGAAGCCATGCTTTCCTTGGTTGATATGATGGTTTTTGAAACAAAAAAGACCATTTCTACTTACGAAACATCCAAACAAACCAAAGTCCAAAAGGTTATTTTGGTGGGAGGGTTAGCCATTATGCCTAAATTTTTGGAATATTTTAAAAATAAATTAGGGATGGATGTAGCCATGGGGAATCCTTTTGCTCGTCTTACTTATCCCAAAGAGGTAGCCGGACTGACTAATCAACTTGGGCCGGTTTTTTCCGTGGCTATCGGTTTGGCCATGAGAGGTGCATAATTATTCTGGGTAAACAGATAAATTTTTGATAAAATAAACATATGTCAGATCAAGGGGGGATATCATTGCTTCCGGAATCGCGCCGGAAACTGGAAATAAAGGTACCGGGAGAGAACCGGGCTGTTTACTTTGGACTTAGCGTTGTATTTGTTGTTATTTTACTTTTTTCAGGAATTAAATTTTATACCTCCTATTTAAATAACAAACTTTCTGAAATAGATAACGAGCTCAACCTGACAGAGAACCAAAGAGATAAAGAATTTGAAAAAGAGGTTCTTGTTTTAAATAAGCAGTTTGCTCTGATGGGGGACATTTTGAGCAAGCATTTTATTTGGTCAAACGTTGTGGCCAAGGTTCAAAGCCGCATTCCGTCTCAAATCCAGTTTAAAAACCTTTTGGGAGACGCCAGGGAACATAAAATGGAAATCAGTGGTAGGGCGGTAAATTACACTACTATTGCCAAGCAGATTGCCGCTCTGCTTTCAGATGAATCAGTAATCGATGTTTCTCTTGATAAGGTCTCCTCTTTTTCCACTGGAATTTTGGAATATAACTTAAGGATTTTTTTTGATGATACTTTTTTATTAAACAAAACTGATATCAAGTAGCATGAACTACAAGAAACTAATCGGAGCGGGGATTGCAGCCATCGGATTTATTCTTTTTGCTATTTTAGTTTGGCCTCTTTTTTATGCGGTAGTTGAGGTACGAGAACAGATTGAAATCAGGAATACTGCTTTAGAACAAAAAAAGACCATTATTGATAAAATTGCCGGCCTAAAAAGCATGGTTGATTCCAGGAGGACCGAAATAAATCAGCTTATCTCTGTTTTGCCGAAAGAAAAAAAGATGCATGAAGTGGTTGTTAACATAGAAGACATGGCCAATCAGTCAGGAGTGACCTTGCGGGGTTTCCAATCAGCAGAACTTGCTTCACTGGAAATAGACAAGAGCCACAAAACTATCCAGGTGGATCTGGACGGCTCTGGTTCATATCAATCCATATTGAATTTCATTAAACTGCTGGAAAAGAATTTACGTATTTTTGATGTTCAGGGATTTACTGTCGCTCTTGATACTTCCGGCACCGGTACTGGTGAGCTTAACTTAGGTTTAAAATTATTTACTTATTACTTAAGCAGCGATTCAAAATAATATGCCGTTATCTCCTGCCAACAAAATCGATTCAGAAAAATTATTTATAACCTTAATTTTATTTACCGGACTAGCCCTGGCCTATCTTTTGGGTTCGAGCGTCGAAACCTCTGATGTCAGCCAGCCAAGGGCTATTCGTGAAATTTCGCCGGAACTCGCCTCTGTTAATTTGGACTTAAGCGTTCTGGACGACATTTTATTTAAACAGCTCAAAGTTTTCGGTACTATCCCGGTCAACCCTGGCCAGACCGGCCGAGACGATCCTTTCGCGCCTTTCTAGTTTTATAAATGTTGGGAAATACAACAAAAAATGATCAAGATACCCACCACTTTAATTGAAGAGCTAATCAAGAGAGGGATACTGGATCAGGAAAAAGCCGTCCTCTATACCCAACAAGCCCAAAATGAAAATAAAGATTTTGGGCGGTTTATTGTCGGGCAGGGTTTAATTAGTGAGGAGGATCTTTTGACCATTAAGTCAGAACTTTACAAACTGCCGATTTTTGATGCGGTTAAGTCTAAATTAGTGCTAAGCCAAGCGCTTTCCAAGGAGATTCCGGAAAATATCATTAGTTTTTACCAGATCATCCCTTTTTCTAAAGAGGGGAACGTCTTGCGAGTCGGTATTCTTAATCCGGAAGATATCGATGCCTTGGAGGCCCTCAAATTCGTGGCGGAGGATCGCGGTCTTTCTTTGGAGAAATTCGTCATTAGCTATCGGGACTTCGACAGAATTCTCCGTGACTACACTTCTATTATTACCGAGGTGGGGGAAGCTCTTCAGCCGATTGAAGAAGGTGGCGCCAAAGGAACGGCTCTGGATATTGCTTCCACCGGATCTTTAGAACAGATTACGGCCGATTCTCCCATTACCAAAGTTGTGGCCATTATTGTTAAGCATGCCGTAGAAAATAAGGCCTCTGATATTCATATCGAACCATTTGAAAAAGTAATCAGAGTTCGTTTTCGGATCGATGGGATTCTTCAGGCCACTCTCTCTTTGCCCAGAACTCTTCTTTCGGCCATTGTGACCAGAGTGAAAATTTTATCGGAAATGAAAATTGATGAGACCCGTTTGCCTCAGGATGGGCGCTTTAGCACTTTTTTGGATCGAAAAATTGACTTCCGGGTATCAATACTACCAACCAGAAACGGAGAAAAAATTGTCATGCGTATTCTTGACCCTTTGGTGGGGGATATCGACCTTCCCGACTTGGGGTTATATGGACATTCTCTGGAGTTGGTTTTGAAAAATATCGAAAAACCGTTCGGGGAGATTTTAATTACCGGACCGACCGGTTCGGGCAAAAGTACCACTCTTTATTCTTTGCTTAGGAAGTATAATGACGAAGAGATTAACGTTATTACCCTCGAGGACCCGATCGAATACTTTCTTGATGGAATCAACCAATCCCAAATTCACGAAGAAATCGGTTATACTTTTGCTTCCGGTTTAAGGCATATTCTTCGTCAAGATCCGGATGTCATCATGGTGGGAGAAATCCGGGATAGGGAAACAGCCGGCTTGGCTACTAATGCGGCGCTGACCGGACATGTAGTATTATCCACCCTACACACCAATGACGCGGTCGGAGTTATTCCCCGCCTGATTGATATGGGCGTGGAAAAATATCTCATCGCTCCCACGCTTAATCTCGCCATTGCCCAGCGGCTTTTGAGAAAACTGTGCCAAAAGTGTAAAATACAATCAAAGCCGAATGAGGCGGAAAAAAGAATTATCAGCCAGTCAATTGAAGGGATACCGAAGATTTATCATCAGGACTTGCCGGAAAACACGGAAGTTATTTATCGGCCGGCTCCTCCCGAAACATCCTGTAAAGAATGCGGCGGCAAGGCCTACAAAGGACGTATTGCCATTTTCGAAATTCTAGAAATGACTGACGAATTGGAGCAGATAGTTCTGACCGGATTATCCGAGTCAAAAATTCGAGCGGAAGGAGAGCGGCAAAATATGATTTCTATGTTCCAGGATGGAATAATTAAGGTGCTTAAAGGGATTACTTCTTTAGAAGAGTTGCTTCAGGTGGCTC
The DNA here is from genome assembly GCA_030695705.1 of bacterium. Classification (GTDB taxonomy): domain Bacteria; phylum Patescibacteriota; class Minisyncoccia; order 2-02-FULL-40-12; family IGHO2-12-FULL-4; genus JAUYPS01. The sequence goes on from JAUYPS010000027.1 coordinate 5,868, forward strand.
AGGAGGGCGATGAGGAGCAAGAAATAGAAAAATTAAACAACACTAAATGAAAACCACATCCGAATATAAAAAAGAACTGGAGGAACTACTTTTGCTTTTGGCCCAGGAACAAGGGTCTGATCTTCACTTGTCTCCGGGAGTTTTCCCAACGGTCAGGGTTAGTAATAGATTAGTGCCGCTTTCTAACCGGGCAATTTTAGATAAAGATACTTTAGAGGGATATGCTATGGCGGTAATGGGAGAAGAAAATAAGGAGCGATTTCTTCAGGAAAAAGAGTTGGACTTTTCCTATACCATAGAGGAAAAAGCCAGATTTAGGATGAATGTTTACCTTAGCCGGGGATATTTTGCTCTGACTGCCCGGTTTGTTCCCTACATTATTCGTACCATTGAAGAATTACGGCTCCCGCCCATTGTTAAGATGTTTAGCCGTCTTTCCCAAGGATTTGTTTTGATAGTCGGGCCTAACGGGCAAGGGAAATCAACTACTTTGGCGGCCATAATCAACCAAATTAATAAGGATAGGGTGGAAAAGATTATTACCATCGAAGATCCTATTGAATATTTATTTGTTTCCGACCGCAGTATTATTGATCAGCGCGAAGTGCATCGGGATACCAACTCTTTTAACGACGCTTTGCGCTCGACTTTTAGGGAGAACGTCAACGTTATTATGGTCGGCGAAATGCGTGATTTTGAGACAATGAACACGGCCATATCGGCTGCCGAAACTGGCCATTTGGTCTTTGCTTCTTTGCATACCAACAACGCGGCGCAGACGGTGGAAAGAATTATTGGCAGTTTTCCTGCTGCTCAGCAGCCCCAGATTATTTCCCAATTCGCCAATACCATATCCGGCATTATTTCTCAACGTCTGATCCCAAAAATTAAAGGGGGATTAATTCCGGCGGTGGAAGTGTTAGTGGCCAATTCGGCGGTGCGCAATCTTATCAGAGGGGGCCAAATTGAGCAATTAAATAATGTTATTGACACCAGTCAAGGAGCAGGAATGATTTCTTTGAACAAGTCATTGGCTGATCTGGTAAAAAGCGGTGAAATATCCAGAGAGCAGGCGGAATTTCATTCTCTAAGTCCTAAAGAATTGCAGATTCTTTTGGAGAATAATTAATATGCAGCAATTTTTATACGAAGCAAGAGACCGAGACGGCAAATTTTCCAAGGGATCAGTCGATGCTTATTCCGAAGAGCAAGCGGTCACCGCTTTACAAGAAAGGGGGCTAACTATCTTAATGCTCGCTTCTGCACGGGAAGATTTTTTGAAGGCAGATATCTCTGTTTATTTTTCCAAGCCGAATAGAAAAGATGTGGTTGTTTTTACCCGCCAGCTTTCCACGATTATCGGAGCCGATATACCGTTAATCGAGGGGTTGGAAACCATCGCTATTCAGTCCGAGAAACCCGCCTTTGCTAAAGTGGTCAGGGAAATGACCGACTCAATTCGGGGAGGAAGTTCCCTTTCCGCCAGTGTCGCCAAAACCCCTAAACTTTTCGGTGATTTCTATGTTAGTTTGGTTAAATCGGGGGAGGTTTCGGGGCGATTAGAACAAACCCTTCTTTATTTGGCGGACTACCTGGAAAGAAGCCAAAATTTAAACGCCAAGATAAGGGGAGCCATGACCTACCCGTTATTTATTGTTTCCGCTTTGGGTATCGTGGGTACTTTGATGATGACAACCGTTTTACCTAAATTGCTGGGCATTTTAACTGAATCGGGAGTGGAAGACATTCCTTTTGTTACCAGAGCATTAATTTTTGTAACCAATTTTGTGACGAATTATATTTTTTTTATTCTAGTGTTACTGGGCTTTTTATTTTGGTTTTTCAGCCGGTACTTGAAGACCGAATCGGGGCGATATCAATGGGACCGTTTAAAAATTAGTTTTCCTAAAATAGGGCAGATCACCCGTAACATTTATCTGGCGAGGATCTCTGAAACATTATCCACCCTAATCAAGTCAGGAGTGCCTATTCTTGAGGCCATAAAAATCACCTCCGAAATAGCCGGGAATTATATTTTTAGGGATATTTTGATGGAAGCAAGAGAAAATGTCAGAAACGGCGGCAGTATTTCGGCAGTGTTGATGAAATATCAAGAGGTGCCGCGTCTGGTTTCGGCTATGCTGGCGATTGGCGAAAAAACAGGCAAGACCGATTTTATGCTTGATAATATTTACAAGTTTTATGGAACAGAAGCGGATCGGGATATTCAGAATCTTTCTACTTTGATTGAACCAGTTTTGCTGTTACTGCTTGGTTTAGGAGCGGGGATACTGGTAGCCGGAATTTTGTTGCCTATTTTCAGCTTGGTGGGAGCCGGTTAAGTTTTCTAGCAAATCAGCCATACACCTACTCGAAAATTCCCGAGGAGATTCTAGTCGGGCTAAAGCACCGACCGAGAAACTTCTCCTTACAGCGACAAGTCGAGGGTCGAGAGTAGGTGGTATGGCTGATTTGCTCGGCAATTGTGGATATCTTTCTTTTACTCTCCTTAACTTTATTTGGTATAATAATTGTATTAATTAATTAAAGATAACAAATGGCAAAGCAGTAAGGTTTCTTTTCTGCTGTTGCTGGTTGCTATCATTCATCTTAATGACGATTTTCTCAAAAAGAGGTTTGCATCCGAGCAACTCTTTGAAGTTGTCTGGCGGTTTTACCCTGGTCGAGTTGTTGGTGGTGATTGCCATCATTGGTATTTTAGCCACTCTGCTTTTGCTTCAATTGGGAATAGCCCGATCAAAAGCCAGAGATGCCAGCAGAATAGCTCATGTCAATCAGGTCCGTACGGCGGTGGAGTTTAACTTCGATGATGTCGGTAAGTTCTGGACTTCTACTACCATGACCGGATTATCTCCTAAATATCTGACTCAGATTCCGCGCGATCCACTGGCTTCCGATTGTACAAATAATGTCTACGACGGTCGAGTTAGTGGTGCGGCGCAGTGTTACGGCTATGCTTGGACTCCGGCAACCAATCCATCCAAGTATCATATTTGGGCAGAATTAGAGGTATGGGCTAAAGCGTTAGATCAAGATGTCGACATAAATTCGACCGGTTGGAGCGGTGCACCGGTTAATGGCGTTGTAGATTTGACTACAGACTGCACTACCGCAGTAAGTAATTGTATCTATGATCAGGGTCAGCCATAATCTTCTCTCTTAGAAATATCATAAAACCCGCCATATGGCGGGTTTTATGATATGCTTATCCCATGGAAATGTTTTTTATTTTTTTAATTGGCTTAGTGGTCGGCAGTTTTTTAAATGTGTTGATTTTCCGTCTTCCCCGAAGAGAAGGGTTTACAAGAGGCCGATCCCGTTGTCCTTCTTGCGGCCATGTTTTAATATGGAAAGATCTTTTTCCTTTGATCAGTTTCTTATTTTTAAAAAGAAAATGTCGTTTTTGTTCAAAAAAAATCAGCTGGCGTTACTTTTTGGTTGAGTTGCTGACGGCAATTGTTTTTCTGGGTTTTTTTATGATTTCCAAGCCAGACAGTTTGCTTTTGTTTTGGCCTTTTTCTCTTTGGTTGGCGATTATCTGCCTGTTGATAGTTTTAGTTTTTATCGACTTTGATTACTTTATTATTCCTGATAAAATATTAGTAGTTACCGTATTGTTGGCGCTGCTTCTCCATTTAACAAATTATTTTGATGCTCTGTTTGCCAATTTTTTAACAGGTGCTATTTCTGGAGCAGTTTTTCTTCTTATTTTTCTAGCCACCAAAGGAGAAAAAATGGGACTGGGCGATGTTAAACTTATGGCTTTGCTTGGTTTTATCTTTGGCTTCCCGGGGATTTTACCGGTTTTTTATTTAGCGGTGGCGGGCGCTTTGCTCTGGAGTATTATTTTAATTTTATTTTTTGGGGGAAAACTTCAGACCAAACTCCCCTTCGGTACTCTTTTATCAGGATCTGCAGTTGTTTACATTTTATTTCACGAACTTTTTATGCCTTTTTTATCACCTTATCTTTTTAGATTATATATATGAACATAAAACAATATTTTATAGTCATTGCTATTTTGGTAGCAGTCGGGTTCGGTTTAAGTATGTTTTTTTCAAAATCCACCGCTTCTTTGGTATTAGATTATGGAAACGGAGAAGTAAGAAAATTTACCGGGGAAGTTACGGCTTATATGACTGTTCTGGATGCTTTGTCGGCGTCCTCCAAAGGAGATGATTTTAAAGTTGAATACTCGGAAAATAAGCAAAGTTCAAAATCCATTTCGATTGACGGTAAAAATCCGGTAATAATAAAACTCAATGGACGCCTCGTCCAGTTAAACATGATTAGTGAGACCATGATTGCTCACGGAGACCTTATCGAAATTGAACTACATGAATAGAGAACCAAGTCCAATGGGTTCTGATGGTTTTACCATTATAGAGGTTCTGGTGTATGTGGTTCTGGTTGGGGTTTTGTCAGTGGTTCTTCTACTTAACCTGCGTGGAGCGCAAACTAACGCTTCTGTTTTAGAGAGATCCGCTCAAGGGATAATTTCGGAACTTAGAAGAGTGCAGGTTATGACTGTTTCCGGTTTAAATTTTCAGGGTAATGCTGTTTGTGGCTACGGAATTCATTATCTGAACAATAGCAGTTATTTAATTTACGCAGGAGGGGAATCCACTTGTAGTACCGCTAATCGGAACTATCAAGGAGCGGTGGATTTTAGCGTTCAGACGGTAAAAATTCTAGAAGTTAACGTTGAATTTAAGGCGTCATTTAACGATATTTTCTTTGAACCGCCTGACCCCAAAACATTTTTTAACAACTCTTTTTCCTTATCTGCTCCTCCTTTACCAATCATAATCGGCTTTAAAAATCAAAACTGTCCTTCGGCCTGCAAAACTATTAGTATTTTTCCATCCGGTAAAATCGATTTAAATTAAATGCCCCATTTTTGTCTAAAAAAAAATCAGAGCGGATTTACCCTTATAGAATTAGTGGCATCTCTTATTATTCTTATCGCTATTTTACAAACCTTTCTTTTAATTTCTTCCAGTGTTAACAGTTCTTTCATGTTGAGAGACAGTTTGATTGCCTCCAATCTGGTTCAGGAGGGGATTGAGGTGGTTCGTAATATCCGTGATCGCGATACACATTTGGGAAACAGTTTCGGAACGTCTCTGCCTAATGGTTCTTGGAAGGTTCAATGGAACTCTGCTTCCCTCCTGGAACCAAGCGGGGACCCTCCTCTCAAAAAGGATTCCACCAGCAAGTTTTTCAGCTATGACTCAGGAACGGATACGATATTCCGAAGAACCGTAAGTATTTCAGCAGTTTCCACAAACGAGATCCGAGTTATCTCTACGGTAAGATGGGATGTTAAATCCAACTCTAAAAATACCAGCGCGGAAGTCCACCTTTTTAATTGGTATCAGCCATGATTAATCATAAAATACAAAAATCCTCCGGTTTTACTATTATGGAACTAATTGTCGTGATTGCTTTGTCGTCAGGGGTCTTTGCCATAGCTGCGGGGGTTTTTGTTCAGGCCATAAAGATGCAGCGACGGGCCTTTTTTATTCAAAAAGTCCAAGAAAATATCGGCTTTGCTTTGGAGTCCATGGCCAAAGAAATTCGGGTCAGTTCTATTTCTACCGGAAACACTACTTGTCCTAGCGCTCCGGCGCAGTCCCTAAGCATCAATCATCCGGTCAATGGTAATATTGACTATTTTCTTTCCGGTACTGATCTTCATCGACGCCTTCCCGGTCCAGGCATTGATACCGTTGTCAATTCGATTGGCACGCAGATTAATCGGATGGGCTTTTGCATAAGTGGTAATTTTGCCGACGACAAAATTCAACCGCGGGTTACAATTTTACTTACTGTCAGTAATGGCCATCCCAATCCTGATCAAAATATTTCCATTGATATTCAAACCACTGTTTCACAAAGGTTATTAAGTGATTAAAATGAAGAAAGAAAAAGGAGTGATTATAATTTTTACGGCTATTCTTTTGGGAATTTTGGTTTCTATTTCTTTGGGTTTGGCGGCCATTTTTACTCCCAAAATTCAGCTAGTTACCGAGGTTAAAAATTCTGTAGGGGCGCTTTTCGCGGCGGAAAGCGGTTTGGAATGGTGTCTCTATAATAATCAAATTGCCCCCTCTCCAACTCCGCCGCCTCCAGTCATGGCCAATGGCGCAACTTATCAGCTCACACCTGCTGATTGTTCCGGCTCTACCTTCAAATCAGTCGGCACTTTCAGAGGTGTTACCCGTGCTTTTGAAGTCACCTTCCAGTAAATTCGCGCTTCGTCCCCATTGCTTTTTTTGGACACGCAGAGCTTAATATTTAAATCAAATTGTGATAGTTTATCATCATGCCAAGCAAGCAGGAAGCGAAGGAAAGAATCGAAAAACTTAAGAAACTAATTGATCAGTACCGCTATAGCCGGCTGGTTTTGGATAAGCAGTTAGTGGAGGAGTCGGTGGAAGATGCTTTGAAAAAGGAACTTTTCGACTTAGAGCAGGAATTTCCAGATTTGATTACCCCGGATTCTCCGACCCAGCGGGCGGGATATAAGCCCTTGGAAAAGTTTTCCAAAGTTAAGCATCCCGAGCGCATGCTATCTTTTAATGATGCTTTTGATGAAAAAGATATGCAGGATTGGCTGGATCGCATGAAACGGCTTGATCCTCGGGCAGCCAATGGAGGATTTTATTGCGAACTAAAAATAGACGGTTTAGCCATCGAGTTAATTTATGAAAATGGACTCTTGAAAACAGGGTCTACCCGTGGAGATGGGACAATTGGAGAAGATGTTACTCAAAATTTGAAAACGATTGAAGCAATACCTCTTGCGCTGACAACTACAAAGATGCCCTTTGTTACAAAGGACATCTTTGTAGTGCGTGGGGAGGTGTTTGTTCCTCAAAAGGAGTTTGCCCGGATTAATAAAGATAGAGAAGAAAAACAAATGGCTCTTTATGCCAATCCTCGCAATTTAGCCGCCGGCTCGATTCGTCAGCTTGATCCGGCTATTACCGCTGGCCGCCGGCTAGATTCTTTTGCTTATTCTTTAGTTACGGATTTGGGCCAAAAAACCCATGAGGAGGAACATGAAATTTTAAAAAAGATTGGGTTTAAAACAAATCCACATAATAAATTTTGCCCTACCCTTAAAGAGGTTCAGGAGTTTCGCGATTACTGGGAAAAGCACCGCGGCCGGCTTCCTTATGAAATCGATGGCGTCGTTGTAATTGTTAACGACAATAAAATGTTTAAAAAGTTGGGCGTGGTAGGCAAGGCCTCCCGTTCGGCAATGGCTTATAAGTTTTCTCCCAAAGAATCGACTACCCAGGTTAAAGATATTATTGTCAGTGTCGGGCGGACCGGTACTTTGACCCCCGTAGCTATTTTGGAACCGGTGGAAATCGGGGGAACGACCGTTTCCCGTGCCACTTTGCATAACGAAGATGAGATTCGTCGTTTAGATGTAAAGATTGGGGATACGGTAGTGGTGGGTCGGGCCGGTGACGTCATTCCTGATGTCAAAAAAGTTCTCAAAGAGTTGCGGGTCGGTAAGGAAAAAGTTTTTCATTTTCCGACCAAGTGTCCGGTCTGCGGCGGGCCGATTAAAAGGGTGGAAGGAGAAGCAGCCCATAAGTGCGTCAATAAAGATTGTCCGGCTATAAAACGGGAAGGGATGTACCATTTTGTATCAAAAGGAACTTTAGATATGGCCGGTATTGGTCCTAAGCTAATCGATCAACTAATGGATACCGGACTAATCAAAGATCCGACCGATCTTTACATATTAAAAAAAGAAGATTTTTTTAATTTAGAAAGGTTTGCCGAAAAATCGGCGGAGAAGGCGGTTAAAGCGATTCAGTCCCGCCGGAAAGTTTCTCTGGATCGTTTTATTTTTGCTTTGGGCATTCCCCATGTCGGATCGGAAACGGCTCTGGGTTTAGCCAGATATTTCGGCTCTTTGGAAAAAATCTCCCAAGCCGGCATAGATGATTTGAATAAATTAAAAGACATTGGAACAGTAGTTGCCCAAAGCATTTATGATTGGTTTAGGAACGATTACAACAAAAAACTCTTGACCAAGTTTAAAGAAGTGGGCGTTCAGGTTCTGAAACAGGAGTTATCCCAGAAGTCTGAAAAACTAAAGGGGCTGACTTTTGTGTTTACCGGAAGTTTGGAAAATTTAAGCCGGGAGCGGGCCGAGGAGATGGTCCGGGAAAATGGGGGGGATGCTCCTTCTTCGGTTGGCAAAGAAACCAGCTTTTTGGTGGCTGGCACGGAACCGGGTTCCAAATACGATAAAGCCAAAAAACTTGGCGTCAAAATCATCAGCGAAGAGGAGTTTTTGAAGATGCTGAGGTAGAAGCCAACTGCCCATGCCAATGTTTTTAAAGATCTCCTCCTTGGCAAATAATACTCGATTTTCTCATCAAGCCGACAAAAATTCAGTACCCCTCCAAGAGTCGGACCGAATTTTGTGTTACCGGCTTGATTTCAGAAATCTTCGTTTATTTGCACAACTCGTCGATATTTTAAAAACATTGGCATGGGCAGTTGGCTTCTACTATCTTCCTGTCTCGTTTTTTACATTGGCATGGTTACGCGCAGTCCCCATTGCTTTTGAAGGCACTGCGGGCTGTGGATTGCAGAGCTGACTGCTTTATAGCCCATTCGTCTTCGAATAAGATATAAAGCAGTCAGCGGGGTCGGTTTCCGAATCCACAGCCCGCAATGAGCGAAGTTTCCT
>JAUYPS010000037.1 GCA_030695705.1 bacterium
AGATTTTTGTTCGGATTAAGTTTTGGGATTCTATAGTAAGACATTTTGTGCCCGAGGTGGGACTTGAACCCACAAGCCTTGCGGCAAACGATCTTGAATCGTTCGTGTATGCCATTCCACCACTCGGGCGCCAAACAGTTATTTTGTAATTTTATCAAATTTTTAAACAAATTTCAACCGGATTTTTCCCATTGTAAATCAAAAAAAATCAAGTTAAAATTAAGTCATGGCGCGCATAATTAATATTTGTAATGCCAAGGGCGGAACGGGGAAGACCACAACGGCTTTAAATTTGTCCGCCTATCTGGCGGCTCTTGGAAAGTATGTACTGTTGATTGATTTGGATGCGCAGGCCAATGCAACTTCCGGACTGGGCATTAAGGTAGAGGAGGACCATCAGCATATTTACCACGCAGTGATTAACGAGGAACCGGTTGCTCCGATTATCAGAAAAACATCTCTTTTTGGGTTTGACATGCTGCCAGCCGGGCCCAGTTTGGCTGGGGCGACTGTAGAATTGGCTACGATGGACAACAGAGAATTTAAATTGAAAAGGACTTTAAATTCAATCCGTACTAACTACGATTACATCATTATTGATTCCGCACCGTCGCTTAGTCTTTTGATGGTCAACGGTCTCGTCGCCACGGAAGAAATCATTATTCCGGTGCAATGCGAGTACTATGCTTTGGAGGGTTTAGGAAATCTTCTAAAGACCATTGAACTGGTTCGAGAATCGCTTAATCCACATTTAAAAGTTGCCGGAGTGTTGCTGACGATGTATGATAAGAGAAACAGATTGGCGCGCGCGGTGGTCAAAGAGGTGCAGAAAAACTTTCCGGGCCGGGTTTTTGAAACGCTTATTCCCCGCTCGATTTCTTTGGCAGAAGCGCCCAGTTTCGGAAAAACTATTTTGCAATTCGATCCCGATTCAAAGGCGGGCAGAGCGTATCGACAACTGGCAGAAGAAGTTATTAAGATTATTTAAATTTATGGAAAAATTTCCATCTTTTGAAAAAGAAAAGTCATTTCAAGAAAAACACAATAATTGGCTAACGGAAACAAAAATCTTCCTGGAGAGCATAGGAATTGGAGTAGGTGCTACTTTGGTTGCGGAACAAATATTTAAGGCGGTTGGGTTAGAGCTACCACCTGGCTCTTTGCCACTTATAGGGAGTGTTTCAACTAGTTTTTCTTTATATAACTTAAACCGTTTAAGAAACAAAAAAAATGATTGATGTTATTGAATTAAAAAATAAACTGTTATCTTTTGGAGCCCCCAGTGACGAATTAGATAAAATTATTGTGGAAGTTAATGAAATAGTACTGGCTAAAGTTATGACAGCTTATATTAAAAAATTAAGTGATGAGCAAGTAGCTAGGTTGAAATTAATTCCAGAAAATCAATTGATTGAGTATTTAAGTTCTAACAAAAGTGATTTCCCAATTTTTTCTAAGGAAGAATTTGAAAAGGTTTATATAGAAACTTGGCAAAATTACTTTAGTGCTATAAAAAAATAATTTAAATGAAAAAACTATTTGGTTTAGGAAAGGGTTTAAGCTCTCTTATACCATCAAGGAATAATAAACCTGGCGATACGCGCGAGAGTGTTTTTTATGTGGAAACCCACAAAGTTAAACCCAATCCCAACCAGCCCAGAAAGGACTTCAATAAGCAAGGATTAGAAGATCTAGCCGGTTCCATAAAAAAATACGGCATTCTTCAGCCGCTTTTGGTTGTTAAAGAAGAAAAGGACTCTCCCCGAGGGCTAGATGTGGAATATCAATTGGTGGCAGGGGAAAGGCGTTGGCGGGCGGCCAAGCTTTTGAACTTGCCTCATGTGCCGGTCATTATCAAGGACTCCATCACCGAAGATAAACTGAAGTTGGAGGTGGCTTTAGTGGAAAATCTTCAGCGCGAGGATCTTAATCCGATGGAAGAAACGGAGGCCTTTGCCCGACTCCAGTCGGACTTTAATTTAACTCAAAAAGAAATCGGGGAACGAGTAGGAAAGAGTCGGGAGGCGGTGGCCAACAGTTTGCGCTTGCTTGATTTGCCCGGAGACATTAAAGAAAGCTTACGGGCCGCCAAGATTTCCCGCACTCATGCTCGTGCTCTTTTGGCTTTTAAGGATGAAACCCAACAAAGACAGATGTATAAACGTATTTTGGCGGGGGGATTGGCTTCACGGGACGTAGAAGAAGCCGCTTCGGCTACCGGAAACAACCGAAGCAAAATAAAAAAAGAAAGCCGTTTTGTGGAGTTGGAAAAAAACTTAACCAAAAGTTTAGATACTCTCGTTTTTATTAAAAGCGGTGAGAAGGGGGGGCGGATTGTGATCAAATTCGTCGACTTGGGCGATCTCAATAAAATCGTTAAGACGATTTTGGGTTAGCGTTGAACCAGCTCTGGATTCTTCTTCTGGCTTCACTGCTTTTTACCAAACCAAGCCAGTCGCGGGAGGGCTTTTTAACTTTTCCCTTAATTATTTCCACGATTTGGCCATTTTTTAATTGATAGTCGAAAGAAACCATTCGGCCGTTAACTTTGGCTCCTTTGGTGCTATGGCCTAAATCAGTATGCACGGCGTAAGCAAAGTCCAAGGGGGTAGATCCTTCCGGCAAGTCCTTTACTTCGCCTTTCGGGGTAAGAACAAAAACCCGGTCGTTGAAAAAGTTAGTGCGCAACGATTGGTAGAGTTCTTGGTTGTCGGATGCTTTTAACCAATTTTTAAGCTGGGCAATCCATTGGGCTTCTTTGATGTCAGCGGTGTGCAATTTATTTTTGTTTGATTCACTGTAAGACCAGTGGGCGGCAATTCCGTTTTCGGCATGTTCGTGCATTTCCGGGGTTCTTAGTTGGATTTCCAAAATACGTCCTTCTTCAGCGAAAACAGTGGCATGAATAGAACGATATCCGTTCAGTTTGGGCATAGCAAGGTAGTCCTTAATTAAACCGGGAAGCGGTTTGTAATTTTTATGAATAATTCCCAGCGCTTCATAGCAGCTTGAAATGTCTGGCAAAATAATTCTTAAAGCGACTAAATCATGGATACGATCCAAGTCCGAAACCTTTTGCAGTTTTTTGTACAAACTGTAATAGTGTTTGGCGCGAGCGTGGGCGTCCAATACTTTGATTTTGTTTTCGGATAAATTTTTCATCACGATCGGTTTTACCTTTTCTAAATAATTTTGCCGGTCGGCATATTTGTCTTTTATTTTGCTAAGGAGCAATTTGTACTCTTCCGGGTAGGCATGGGCAAAGGCCATGTCTTCCAGGTCGCCCTTGATCTGTCCCATACCAAGACGTTCAGCGATCGGAGCGTATATTTCCAAGGTTTCTAACGAGATTCTTTTGCGTTTTTCCGGGGAGCAGGTCCGTAAGGTGCTCATATTGTGATAACGGTCGGCCAGCTTAATCAAGATGACCCGGATATCTTCGGCCATGGCGAAGAACATTTTACGCAAGGATTGGGCTTTCAGATTTTGCTTGGCCTTAATGCCTGGCTCCTCCTGATAAGTCAGTCCGGCCAGTTTGGTTACCCCTTTGACCAAAAAAGTTACCTCTTTCCCGAACTCTTTTTCCATTTCCTCTTCCGTTATTTTCGTGTCTTCTAAGACGTCATGCATTAAGCAGGCGGCGATAGCTGGTCCGTCTAATTTCAAGTCAGCCAGAATACCGGCTACTGCTACCGGATGGGTAATATATGGTTCTCCGTCTTCCCGGCGTTGTCCTTCATGGGCCTTTTTGGCAAAATCAAAAGCACGTGCGATCAAATCTCGCTCACCGGTCTTTTGCGCGTTAATTTTTTTAAGAAGTTTTTCGATCATTCTAAGTTGACATAAGCGTTATTTTGCTTTATCGTCTTTTAAGTTCTTATTTAACTTAAGTATAAGGAGATTTTGATGATTCCTCAATTAGACAACGAACTTTGGACAAGAATTTTTTTAGCTGATCAATCCGTGAAAAGAGAAGATATTGCCAATTCTTTTTCGATGAGTTGGGATGAACTCACCAAAGTTGAACACTGTGCTTTAGGGGTTTTTGAGTTAAAACCGGAAAAGAGAAACCGCGGTCGCTTTGTTTTGGTGAGATCTTTTTACCAAAAGTCGTATGATAAAAGAATCAGCTTTGAAACTAATTATATTTTTTCTTTTGCTCAAAATGACCAAGACGCTCTTTTGGAATTTTTGCCAGAACTATCTAAAGAAGAAAAAGAGTGGCTCAATGTCCACCTTTATTTAAAAGACCATCCCGCTTATCAGGGATAGTTATTCTACCGGCGTTTCGCCGGTTTTTGTTTTTTTAAGTTTGGCAGATTTGGGAGGTTTCTCTTGCCAGTCCTTAAGGGCTTTTTCCAGTTCTTCTTCGCTTTCCGGTTTTTTGCTCATTAGAAATGTGCAATCAGGAAAATTGGTGCAAGCGTAGAATACTTTTCCGCGGCCGCGGGATTTTTTTTCAACAATTTCCCCTTTTTGACAGGCCGGACACTTAAAGCCGGTCTTATTCCAAATTTTAGAAATACCTTTGCATTTGGGATAATCAGAGCATCCTAAGAAATATCCGAAACGGCCTCGGCGCACAGTCATGTCCTTTCCGCACAAGGGACAACGTTCATCTTTGGTTTTTTCATCCAGTTCTTTTATTTTTGCTTCTTCTTCCGGCAGGGGTTTGGTGGTCTTGCATTCCAAGTCCGGACAAGCCAGGAATTTTCCGGCCCGGCCGAACTTGATGATCATCTTTTTTCCGCAAGTCGGGCAGGGAATGTCTGTTTGTTCAACCAGTTTTTCTACGGTGGCTTCTTTTTCAATCAAATGTTTTTTGAAAGGAGTATAAAATTCTTCAATTAACGGAACCCATTTAACTTTTCCTTCAGCGACATCGTCCAAGCCCTCTTCGATGTGAGAGGTAAAATCAATGTCAACAATTTCCGGAAAGTTTTCCACCAGCATGTCATTGACCAGGAAACCGATTTCTACCGGGTGATATTTTTTTTCTATCTTTTCCACATACTTTCTATCCTGGATCGTGCTTAAAGTGGGAGCATAAGTCGAAGGACGACCCACACCGTGGATTTCCAGGGCTTTGATCAAAGTGGCATCGGTGTAGCGGGGCGGCGGCTCGGTAAAATGCTGGAGAGGGAGAAGTTTTATTAGATTAAGAATTTCATCGACAGAAAGTTCCGGAAGACGGTCAGACAGCCCCCGGCTGTCTGACGCTTCTTCGTCCTGTTCGTCCCGGCCTTCGGTATAAACCTTTATAAATCCGTCGAATTTTAAAACCTGGCCGTTGGCTCGAAAAGTGTATTTGTCTCCGGCACTGATATCGACAGTGGTTTGATCGAACATGGCCGAAGCCATTTGGCTGGCGAGGGTTCTTTTCCAGATCAAATCGTAAATTTTGAATTGTTTTGGGTCGAGCTGTGATTTTAATATTTCCGGGCGGGCAGAAAGGTCGGTAGGGCGGATGGCTTCATGAGCTTCTTGCGCCCCTTTTGATTTGTTGCTGTAATGTCTGGCTTCCGGCACGGTATAATTTTTTCCGAAGTGTTCCGCGATTACTTGTTTGGCTTGATCGAGAGCTGATTGGGCCAGATTATGGCTGTCAGTTCTCATATAAGTAATGTAGCCGTGCTCGTAAAGCTGCTGGGCAAGCAGCATGGTTTGTTTGGCGGACATGCCTAGTTTCCTGGAGGACTCTTGCTGGAGAGTGGAAGTGGTAAAGGGAGGAGCCGGATGACGGCTGGCTTCTTTTTTAACTACTTCCTTGACCCGGTAGGCGGAGCCGGCCAGATCATCAACTATTTTCTTGGCGCCGTTTTCATTTTTAAGGTCAAGTTTTTCCAGGGCCTTTTCTCCAATTTTAATCAGTCGGGCGCGAAAAGCATTTTTTTCTTTATCTGATAGTTCGGCCTCAATGCTCCAGTATTCTTCTTTAACGAAACTTTGGATTTCCCGTTCCCGTTCCACTACCAGGCGCAGAGCGACGCTTTGCACCCGTCCGGCGGAAAGACCGTAGCGGATTTTTTTCCAGAGAAAAGGAGAGAGTTCATATCCCACCAAGCGGTCTAAAACCCGGCGGGCTTGCTGGGCATCTACCAGGTTCATATCAAGCTGGCGAGGATGTTTGAGCGCTTCAGTGATAGCGCTTTTAGTGATTTCGTGAAAAGCGATTCTTTGGATGGAATGTTTTTTGCTATTTTCTAATTTTAGGGCCTGAACTAAATGCCAGCCGATGGCTTCTCCTTCGCGGTCTTCGTCAGTTGCCAGGATAATCACCTCCGAATCAGCGGCGGCCGTTTTTAATTCAGCGACTACTTTTTTTGCTTTAGCCGGAATTAGATAATGCGGTTCAAAGTTGTGTTCGACATCTACTCCGAGTTTTGATTTTGGCAAATCCCGGACATGTCCGAAAGAAGCCAAGACCCTGTAATCAGGGCCTAAAAATTTTGAAATGGTTTTCGATTTTGCAGGACTTTCAACAATAACGAGATTCATTTATTTGATAGAAAATCTGTTGTTACCTAAATTAATTATTTTATTTTCCAGTTCCATATTCATAATACACGAAATTATCTCCGGAGTATCTTTTTTGGTGGCTCGGATTATTTCGTCTAGACCTAGCGAGTTCTTTCCTATAATATTAATAATATCTTCCTCCAATTTATTGGCGGGAGTTAAAGCTAGCTGGCGAACAGTACTATCTATATTATACTCTGTCAATATGGCGGAGGAGTCGGTTACTACTTTTGCTCCACTGGCGATCAGCTGGTTTGGCCCCTTTGATTTTGAAGAAAAGATCGAGCCGGGAACGGCAAAAACATCCCGGTTTTGGTCCAAAGCGCACTTGGCGGTAATTAGTGATCCACTCTTCTCATCTGCCTCTACCACCAGCACTCCTTTAGATAGTCCGCTGATGATCCTGTTTCTTTGAGGAAAAGAAAATTGG
This sequence comes from bacterium, assembly GCA_030695705.1. GTDB lineage: Bacteria > Patescibacteriota > Minisyncoccia > 2-02-FULL-40-12 > IGHO2-12-FULL-4 > JAUYPS01. Next base: position 6,950 of record JAUYPS010000037.1, read on the forward strand.
CTGCCGGGAGTGCCCAAAGGATATTCAGTAATAATTGCTCCGTTTTTCTGCAGAATCTCTCCGGCCAGTTTTCTGTTTTGTATGACGATGGAACTATTGCTTAGTCCTCCTCCCAAAACAGCAATGGTCGGGGCATTCATTTTTACTGCGGCCTGATGGGCTAAGCCGTCTATTCCCATGGCTAAGCCGGAAACAATGGTTAAGCCGGCTTGCACTAACGGTTCAACAATTAAAGAGACCACTCTTTTCCCATATTCGGTTAGATTACGAGTGCCGACCACGGCCAAGCAGTCGTTTTTCAGAACTTTTCGGCTGCCTTTAATATAGAGAAGAAAAGGGGGGTCAGCGATATGTCGGAGCGGCTTTGGATAATCTCGGTCTAAGATAGTAATAATTTCGATCTTTTCCTTGGCTAATTTATCCCATTCTTTTTCCGGGTCAATTTTGCCAAAGATGGGAGCATCGGCGGGGAGAAATCGTTTTAACGACTTAGAGTGCCAGGCGCGTTCAAAATCCCCGTCAAAGGAGTCGGTGATTTTTTGGAGCGCTCCAATCTTGGCCGATACCAGAATATTAACGGCGTTAAGGTATTTTAAATTCACAGGACTAAGAAACTGTCGGTCTGATTTTTTCCAGGCCTTCTTTAAATATTTCTTTTAGTTTTGTTTTTTCAGACGGGGTAAATTTAGACAAGACAAAATCTGCGATCATTTCTTTTCTCTTTTGATCGTTTCTTTGTCCGCGGGCTATTTTTAACTTGGAGTTGGCCAGGCCGATTTTGAGACGGGAGATTTTTTCGGTTTTCAGCTGGCCGATAATCGATTTGATTCCTTTGTGTCCGCCGGGTCCGGAACCGGAGGAAAACTTGGCCGAACCGAAAGGTACATCCAAATCGTCGTGGATGATGATAATATTTTCAACAGGGATTTTAAAATGTGTTTTTAATTTTTTGACCGCTTCTCCGGATTTGTTCACAAAAGTTTGCGGTTTGGCCAGGATCACTTTTTCTTCGTTTAATTTCCCAATAGCTGTTTCAGCCAGCAGTTTTTTTTCTGATTGGAAATCAGAGGCCTGGATTTCTTTGGCCAAAAAATCCAAAAACAAAAAACCGCTGTTGTGGCGTGTTTCGGAGTACTCTTTTTCCGGATTGCCCAAGCCGATGATTAAATACATATTTTCTTATTATATAAAATAGCGAGGTTTTGTATATAGGCAGAGGTCCTTGTATTTGTTTGTTTTCTGTGCTATAATGGATACTAAAGTTTCACAGTTCACAGAAGGGAAGGAGAGCTAGATGGAAATTCGTGAGCAGGAAAAGTTCCGGCCGGTTTTAGAGGAAATGAGGAGGGAGATTGATGACCGGCAAAAAAGGGCCGGTACGGTAATTTCCCAAAACGTCTTTGCCACCGACCCGGTTTTGGATGAGGCCGACAAGGCCGAAGCCAATAGCCGGTTGGCGGTAAGCGTCGTACTGTGCGAGCACGCCAGTTCAACGCTGCGGTCTATTCGGCTGGCATTGAGCCGGATAGACAGGGGGGTCTTCGGCGATTGCCTGGGGTGCGAGGAGGCGATTCCGCTTCTTCGGCTCCAGGTCATGCCCTATTCTTCTCTTTGTCTCCCGTGCCAGGACGAGGCGGAGAGGCACCAAACAAACCCCCCGGAGATTTTGTTTGGCGAAGAAAAAGCTCCTCACGAGGAGCTGACCTCGGAGGAGAGAATGGAGGAGAAAAGACGAAAAAGGATTCCCCCTCCCACAGAGAGGACGGTGGAATAACGAAAGCTTTAGGCGGGCCAATGGCCCGCCTTTTTCATGACCGAGTATCCCTTGTAAAGTGCTGAAAAATCTAGTATACTTAGTCCTTATAGCTTCATTTATGGTTGATTTAGAAGAAAAAAGAGAGTCGCCGAATCGGAAAGAGTTTTTGTCCTTTTTTGGGGAGGTGGTAAAGATTGTGATCATTTCGTTGGCGATTATTATCCCTGTTCGTTATTATTTATTTCAGCCCTTTTTTGTAAAGGGGGCCTCCATGGAGCCAACCTTTAATGATGGGGACTACGTTTTAATAGATGAAGTTAGTTATAGTTTTCGCGATCCCCAAAGGGGAGAAGTAATTATTTTTCGTTCTCCGCAGGATCATTCCCAGTTTTTTATTAAAAGAGTGATTGGTCTCCCAGGGGAGCAGATTCAGGTGAAAGACAACAAAGTGCTCATCTACAACAAGCAGAATTCTGAAGGATTTATTCTTGATGAGTCAGAATATTTGGATTCAGATACCGAGACCTTAGGGAATTTGCGTATCAATATTGATGATAACGAGTACTTTGTTTTGGGTGACAATCGTTTGCATAGTTCCGATTCCCGTCTTTGGGGCGGAGTCAACAGAAGCTTGGTTACCGGCCGGGTGCTTTTAAGAGCTTGGCCAATAAATAAAATTGCTAAATTTGAGCCAATAGAGTATCCTTTGCCCTAATATCAAATCAACTCCAAATGAGTAAACAAAAAATAATTCAATCAGTAAAAGGGATGCATGATATTCTCCCGCCCGATCAGCCCCACTGGAAGCACATCTATAAAAAAGTGTCCGGTTTGTTTGAGGACTATGGCTATGAAAAAATAGACACCCCGATTTTAGAGCCGGCGGATTTGTTTTTGCGTTCAATAGGCGAAGCGACTGATATTGTGGAAAAAGAAATGTATACCTTTAAAACCAGAGGAGGAGACGAACTGGCTTTGCGTCCTGAAAACACCGCTTCGGTGGTTAGGGCTTATCTGGAAAATGGCATGAATGTCTGGCCTCACCCGGTAAAATTATGGTACTGGGGACCGATGTTCCGCCATGATCAGCCGCAGGCCGGCCGTTATAGGCAGTTTCATCAGTTTGGAGTGGAGGCGTTTGGCGATGAGAGTTCGGCAGCGGATGCCGAAGTTATTTACATGGCGCTTCTTTTTTTGGAAGGACTGGGATTCAAAAATCTGGTTTTAAAGATTAACAGCATCGGGGACGCTAATTGCCGCCCGCAATTCATCAAGGCCTTCAAGGATTTTTTCAAGAGCAGAAACAAAAAGCTTTGTGCTCAATGCAAACTTCGGCTCAAAACAAATGTTTTGAGAATTTTGGATTGTAAAGAAATCATTTGCCGGGAAATTTTCAAAGAGGCGCCGCAGTTTCTTGATTTTCTTGATGAAAATTGCCGGGATCATTTTAAAAAAGTTATTGAATTTTTGGATGAGATCAAAGCCCCTTACATGCTGGATCCTTATTTGGTGAGAGGATTGGATTATTACACAAATACAGTTTTCGAGATTGCTTTAGAAGAAACCCCGCCTTTGGCAGTCGCAGAAGAAAAACCTGACGACAAAGAGAAAAGTAAAGAACAACCGGTTTCGACCGGCCTGACTTTGGTGGCGGGTGGGCGGTACAATAAATTAGTTAATTTGCTGGGCGGTCCGGTTACGCCGGCAGTCGGCTGGGCGGCCGGAGTGGAGAGGTTGGTCGCGGCTATGAAAAATTTTAACTTGAGAATACCGGAAAGCAAAAGCCAGCCCAAAATTTTCCTGGCTCAATTGGGGGACTTTGCCAAAAGGAAAAGTTTGGTTTTATTTGAGGAGTTCCGCCGGAACGGCATTAAAGCCGGCACTTCTTTGGGGCGCGACAGTATTAAGGCCCAGTTGCGCATCGCTAATCGCCTTAATGTTAAATTTACTTTGATTATCGGGCACAAAGAAGCGATCGATAAGACCGTTATTTTGCGGGAGATGGACAGCGGTATTCAAGAAGTTATTCCTATGGAGGGCATCATAGAAGCGGTCAAGAAAAGATTGAAATCATGATAGATGATGTCTTTTGTAAAATCATAAATAAAGAAATTTCTGCGGAGGTAGTAATGGAGGAAAAAGATTGGCTGGCCGTTAAAGATATCCATCCCCAGGCGCCGGTACATGTCTTGATTGTTCCGAAAAAGCATATTGGGGGACTCGGTGATGTTACGGATGAAAATGCGGAATCAGTAGGAAAGCTTTTCGCTGCTGCCAATAAAGTAGCGGACAAACTTGGATTAAAAGAAAAAGGATTTAGATTAATTATTAATCAGGGAGAACATGGCGGGCAGTTGGTGCCTCACTTGCATATTCATCTTTTGGGAGGCAAACCATTAGGTCCGAAGATAGTAAGAGATTAAATTTTTGAAAGGAGGATATTTATGGATGTAAAAAGAAAACCAAGTGAAACAGTCGGCAGTATGTTACGGAGATTTTCCCGGCTTGTTCAGCAAAGCCGTTTTGTGCCGAAAGTAAAAGCGGGCAAGCATTTCAAGAAAAAGGCCAGCGAAAGACAAGAAAAAAATAGAGCAATCATGCGGGAAGAATTAAGGAAATTGCGCCGGCGTTTAGAGCGCTTAGGGAAATATGACGAAGATGTTTTTGAAGAAGAAAAGAAAAAAATTAAGCAGAAATTAGATTTATAGCGAGATTGGCGGGTATTGCCTTTCAGTTCGTTCGACATCTTCCAGCGAGATGTCTCACTCGCGGTGAAGCTGTGGATTCGGAAAGAGTAGGAGAAAATTATACTCTTTCCGACCAGCTCGTCACTTTTTCATCTTATTCGCTCAGAAGCGAATGGGCTGAAAATAGCGACTCGCGAGCAATCCACAACTTCACAGCGACTTCGAGGCAATATCCGCCAATCTTCCGAGTTATGCTAAAACAACAATTACAAAAAGAGTTTACCGAGGCATTAAAGTCAGGAAACCAGCTTAAGCGGCTGGTTTTGGGCACATTAATGACGGCGGTTAAAAATAAGGAGTTGGCCAAGAGGGGGCAGATCGGCAAAATTACGAATGATCAGAGAGAACTGGAGCAAAAAAGCCAGCTAGGCACAGGGGAAGTACTAGAAGTAATCGCCGGGGAAGTTAAAAAGAGAAGAGATTCTATTGAGCAATTCAGCGCCGGCGGCCGGCCGGACTTGGTGGAAAAAGAAAAGTTAGAAATGGAAATTCTGGCGGCTTATTTGCCGGAACAATTAAGCGAGGAAAAAATTAGAAATGAAGTTCAGAGGGTAATCGAAGAATTAAGCGCCACTAGTCCTAAAGAAATGGGTAAAGTCATCGGGGCGGTCATGGCCAAACTCAAAGGCCGGGCTGATGGAACTCTGGTCAGCAAAATTGTTAAAGAGATTCTGGTAAAATAACTTAATGCAAATTAAAGACCCGGCAACTGCCGGGTCTTTAATTTGCAAAGCGCATTAAGAAAATAGATAATAAGAGTAATGGGAAGGCCGTACACTGTTACCGGCATAGATGTCGGGAATAGTTTTGTTAAGACCGTCATAGCGGAATTAGATCGGGAGAATATGCATCCCCGGGTTTTAGGTTTGGGAGTAGTGGAATCGCATGGCTTGCGCCGGGGAATGGTAGTAGATATGGATGAAACCATCCGAGATATTGCCGAGTCCGTCAAAAGGGCCGAAACATCCGCTGGAGTAAAAGTTAACCGGGCCTATGTTTCAGTTAACGGCCCGCATATCAAAAGCCAGCTTTCACGGGGAGTGATCGCTGTTTCCAGAGTAGATCAGGAAATCTCTGCCAATGATATTGCCAGAGCCATTGATGCGGCCTCTATCGTCAGTTTGCCGGCCAATCGGGAAATTATCCATGTGATCCCCAAAAATTATCTGGTTGATGGACAAGAACACGTCAAAAATCCTTTAGGAATGAGAGGAGTGCGTTTGGAAGCGGAGGTGCTGATCATCGATGGACTTTCGCCATATCTGCGCAATCTGGCTAAATGCTTCAGCGCTAATGATATCGAGGTGGCTGAAATGGTTTTTTCGCCGTTGGCTTCCAGTCAGGCGGTCTTGGATAAAAGCCAAAAAGAACATGGGGTCTTGAACCTTGATCTGGGGGGAGGTTTATCTACTCTTTCTTTTTTCCATGAAGGGGAATTAGTGTTTTCATCGGTGATCCCCATCGGTTCCCGCCATGTCACCAACGACTTAGCAGTGGCTTTGCGTACTTCCATGGATATTGCTGAAGAAGTGAAGCTGCAATATGGATTTGCCGGCGCTTCCCTGGCCATGCAGAAAAATAATAAAAAAGACGAGATTGATTTGTCAGATCTTTTGGAGGAAGAAAATTTTATTATCCCCAGAAGAAATATCGCTAGAGTGGTGGAAGCAAGAGTTGGTGAAGTTTTTGAAGTGATTCAGAATGAAATGAAAAAAATTCCGGCTTCCGGATTAATTCCGGCCGGGATGGTTTTGATCGGGGGAGCCGCCAAACTTCCCGGACTAGCCACTTTTGTAAAAGAAAGAATTAAGCTTCCCGTAAGAATAGGACAGAACTTTTCTTTGGAAGGAAATAACGATAATTTTTCCGATCCGGCTTTGGCGGTAGCGGCCGGATTGGCTATTTACGGAATAGAGAAGGAGTTTCCCAAAATTAAAACAAGGTCCGGAGTTAATTTTGGCGAAGGTTTCAATGTTTTTAAAAAGTTTGGTTCTTGGCTTAAAAACTTCATGCCTTAGTGTTTTTTCCCGTTATTCACAACTTATCCACAGGTTGTGAGGCCAAAACTTGTGTTGGCTTTTTTTTTATGATAAACCAAAGTAAATTATAAATGTTATGGCACAAGTTAAACCACCTTTTGAAACATTTGCGAGAATAAAATTAATTGGCGTAGGCGGTGCCGGCGGCAATGCTTTAATGCGCATGATCTCTTCCCGTATTCAGGGAGTGGAATTCGTGGCGGCTAATTCGGACTTTCAGGATCTGCACAAATCAGGAGCTCCGATCAAATTGCAAATTGGAAAAAATCTTTCCCGCGGCTTGGGAGCGGGCATGAATCCGGAAATCGGCCGCCAGGCGGCGGCGGATGCCAAAGAAGAAATAACCGAAGCTTTGAAGGGCTCTGATATGGTGTTTATCACTTGCGGTCTGGGGGGAGGCACCGGTTCCGGAGCCAGTCCTATTGTGGCTGAAATTGCCCGTGATTTGGGCGCTTTGACTGTAGCTATTGTGACCAGGCCTTTTACCTTTGAAGGAGCGCAGAGAACTCGTATCGCGGAAGAGTCGTGGAATCAGTTGCGTGATAAAGTTGATTCGATCATTACTATTTCCAATGACCGCCTCTTGTCTATAATTGATCGTAAAACACCTATCTTAGAGGCCTTTGGAATTGTTGACGATGTGTTGCGCCAAGGGGTACAGGGTATTTCTGATTTGATTACCATACCGGGTATTATTAACGTGGACTTTGCCGATGTTAAGGCGGTTATGGCTAACTCCGGTTCCGCTTTGATGGGCATCGGTCGGGCTTCGGGAGGAGAAGACCGGGCGCTTGCCGCTGCTAAAATGGCCATCAATTCACCTCTTTTGGAAGTGGCTATCGACGGAGCGAGAGGGGTGCTATTCAATGTGGCCGGGGGAAGCGATTTGAGCATGGCGGAAATTAACGAAGCGGCCAAAGTTATTACGGAAAACATCGACCCCAATGCCAAAGTGATCTTTGGAGCGGTTCAAGATGACAAACTCAAGAAAGGTGAAATTAAAATTACGGTTATCGCCACTGGTTTTAATGGAGGCACTCCGGTTTCTTCCGGAGTATCCAAGCCCTCCGGTTTATTAACTAGCACTCAAAACATGTTCGACGATATGGGACGACATCCAAAAAGTAACGAACAGGAGCAGAAAAAAGAGTTCATCGACCACTCTCTGGAAGAGGAATCAATGTATGAAATTCCTGCCTTTATCAGAAAAAAGATGAAAGAATAGGGTCTCGAAAGTTATCCACATTGCATTAATTTGCGGGTGGACTAAAATTAGGAACACAACAAAATCAAACGACCTTTAAGGGTCGTTTGATTCATCTTTATGGACCAACTAGAAAAAAACAAAACATCAGAATTGGCAAGTGGGCAGCCCTCTTTGCTTAATGCCACGGAAGACGACAGTTATCTGAATAAAACCCATCATGGCCGCGGTTTGGTCTGGGAGAGTCATTTTGTGCAAGGAGATCCTTACCAGAGCGTCCGTTGGGAAAAGAGAACTGCCAAAATTGCTAAAAGCGATGGGACAGTAGTTTTTGAACAGCGTAATGTGGAAGTGCCTGATTTTTGGTCGCAGACAGCCACTGATATTGTCGCTTCCAAATACTTTCGCAAGCCCTTTGGAGCGGCCAATAAAGAAAACAGCGCTCGTCAGATGGTAGACCGGGTGGCAGAAACAATTTCCGGCTGGGGATGGCGGGACGGGTATTTTGCCGGCGAACAGGATTACCAGAATTTCCGTAATGATTTGAAATGGATTCTGATTAATCAATATGGCGCTTTCAATAGCCCGGTGTGGTTCAATGTAGGGGTGTATGAACGTCCGCAATGCAGCGCGTGTCAACCTTATCGAGCTTTGGTTAGTACTCCACATGGCTTCTTTAAAATTGGCGAAATTGTTGAAAATAACTTAATTGGTCTGCCAGTTTATGATTCTTTTGGAACTACTAAAGTAGTGGCAGTTAAGAATAACGGGGTTAAGAAAGTTTACAAAGTTTCTTTAAGAAATGGGAGTTTCATCGAGGCAACGGGAGACCATTTAATAAAAGCAGTACACGAAAGAAGGACCAATCCCATCTGGGTCAGAACTGATCAATTGAAGACAGGGATGCGACTACAACTCTATCCGCATCGAGCCGTTGAGAAAAAAGAAACTACTCAGTATTATCAATTTCAAACGCTATTTCATGCTATGACGGCTGATGGTCAAGTTTTGGCCTATCCTTACAACGTTCTAAGTTCAGAATCAAAACATGGGAATCTTGAATTAGAAATTAGTGAGGCATCCTTGGCAGGATGGCTCCAAGCTGACGGTTTTGTAGGCCAATATACCAAAGGCACCAATCGATCTTTAACCGTCGAATTTTTAACAGTGAATGATCAAGAAAAAGAATGGATTGAGAAGCACCTCGAAGTTGTTTTTCCAGATATTCATAAGAAAATAAGAATTACTAAGACAAAGTTAGGGACTCCAATAACCAGAATTCGTCTTTACGGTGAAAAATTAAGATATTTTGTAGAGAAATATGAGTTATTAAAAAGACGAGAAAAAATCAGAGTCCCTGATATTATGTGGAAGAGTAGTCCCAAAGCAATTGCCGCTTACTTAAAAAGCATTTTCCAAGGAGAAGGATATGTTTCAGTTAGAAAAACCAAAAGAGACGAGGCGGGCCGACTGGCCATTGCCACTATCAGTCAAGATTGGATGCATGATATTCAAATACTGCTTTATGGTTTGGGTATCTACTCCAGGATTCTAAAAAAGGAGGAAAAAAGACCAGACCGGGAGGACCTCCATGAATTGATGATAGGAAATGGCAGTGAAAAAATAAAATTTGCTGATTTAATTGGTTTTATTGGCAATGATAAGCAAGTTAAGCTTTTGGCGGCTTTAAACCTTAAGAAACAAAAAAATGTCGGTGATTTAAGAGAAGAAGAAATCATTTCTATCGAAGAGTTGGGTATGGAAAGTGTCTTTGATATTCAAACAGAAAGCGGGGAATACTTAACTAATAATATTGCGGTTCACAACTGTTTTATCCTAGCCGTAGAAGACACCATGAGCTCTATTTTGGACTGGTATCGCGACGAGGGATGGATTTTTAAATTCGGATCTGGAGCGGGGACTAACTTATCCAAGCTTCGTTCATCCAAAGAGCCGCTTTCCCGCGGAGGGCGTTCTTCCGGTCCCGTTTCTTTTATGAAAGGAGCTGATGGCGTGGCCAACTCAATTCGTTCCGGAGGGGAAACCCGCCGGGCGGCAAAGATGGTGGTTTTAAATGTTGACCATCCGGACATCAAGGACTTTATTTATTGCAAAAAAATTATCGAAGATATGACCAAGGCGCTGGTGCGCAGTGGAATTAAGGACTCTATTACTGCTGACCTTTTCGATCCGTACGCTCTTTTGCCATATCAAAATGCCAATAATTCTGTCCGAGTTAGTGATGAATTTATGCAGGCAGTGGAAAATGATGATTGGTGGGACTTGAAATCAGTAACTACGGGCGAATCATTAGAGCGAATTAAAGCCAGAGAAATTTTGCATTGGATGGCCGATGCGGCCTGGCATTCCGCTGATCCGGGCATGCAATTCGATACTATCACCAATGACTGGCACACTTGTCCCAAAGCCGGCCGGATTAACGCTTCCAACCCTTGCAGCGAGTATGTCCATTTGGATAACAGCGCTTGTAATTTGGCCTCGATCAATTTGCTCAAATTCTTGCGTGCCGACGGTTCTTTCGATGTGGAGTTGTACAAAAAAGTGATTGACACTTTTATTCTCGCCCAAGATATTTTAGTGGACAACTCTTCTTATCCTACCGAAAATATTACTAAAAACGCTCGCAACTACCGTGAGCTTGGTTTGGGCTACGCTAACTTGGGGGCTTTGTTGATGACGATGGGTCTGGCTTATGATTCCGACCGGGGCCGGGCTATTGCCGGCCTGCTCACTTCCGTTTTGACCGGGGAGGGTTACCGAATGTCAGCGGAACTGGCGCGGGCGGGAGGGCCGTTTCGTGGATTTGAAAAAGACCGGGAGGGGATGTTGGGGGTAATTCACAAACACTATCAAGAAGCGGAGAATTTAGTGAACGGAGTTGATCAGGCCGGCATGACCGAGGAGAACTATTTGAAACATGAAGCGGTTAATGTCTGGAGAGAGGCCTTTGAATTAGGCGGGCAATACGGAATCCGCAACTCCCAGGCGACGGTCTTGGCTCCCACCGGAACAATTTCTTTTTTGATGGACTGTGCTACAACCGGAATCGAACCGGAGTTGGCTTTGGTAAAATATAAAAAATTAGTAGGAGGCGGTACGCTCAAACTGGTTAATCCGCAAGTTCCGTTCGCTTTGAAGAATCTTGGCTATCAGGAAGGTGATGTTGACCAGATCTCCAAACATCTTTTGGAAAAAGGCACCATCGAGGGCGCACCAGGATTAAAAGACGAACATCTTTCTGTTTTCGACTGTTCATTCAAAGCTCAAAATGGCCAGCGCAGTATCCAATACATGGGGCATATTAAAATGATGTCAGCGGCCCAGCCATTTATTTCCGGAGCAATTTCCAAAACAGTAAATCTTCCCGCTGAAGCGACAGTTGAAGAAATTGAAAGGGCCTTTGTGGAGTCCTGGAAGCATGGTTTGAAGGCGGTGGCCTTTTATCGGGATGGAAGCAAGACCATTCAGCCGTTAAACACTTCGGATAAAGACAAAGAATTAGTGGAGAAGATTAATGGTCACACCCGTTTCAAAATGCCGGCAATACGGCCCGCTTTGATTCACAAGTTTTCCGTGGGAGGCCATGAGGGCTACTTGACTGTCGGGATGTATCCTGGCACCAAGAAAGTGGGAGAAACGTTTATAACCATCGCCAAAGAGGGAAGTACGGTTTCCGGATTATTGGACGCGATCGCCACTTTGACTTCCATTTCTTTGCAATCAGGGGTGCCTTTGAAGATTCTGGTCAAAAAGTTTAAAGATATGCGCTTTGAGCCATCGGGTATGACTAGCAACGAAGAAATTCCTTTTGCCAAATCAATCATTGATTATATCTTCAAATTCCTGGGGCAGAACTTTTTGAAGGAAGAGGAAAGAGAAGAAGTGTTTGGCGCGGCTAACCTCGGCGGACCTTCGATTAAACCGGTGGCCACTTTGACTTTGGCGGCCAGCCAAAATGCCCTGACCGTGCCGGCTGGTCTGCCGGAAATGGATACGGAAGCGACGGTCTGCGAATGCGGTTCCATCATGGTCCGCGCCGGCTCCTGCTACTCTTGCCCGAATTGTTTTTCAACTACTGGAGTGTGTAATTAGTATCATTGCTCCGTCCCACCATCTCTCTTTTCGATGACCTTGCAGGATAAATAATACTTGATTTCCTCATCAAGCCGACAAAAATTCAGTACCCCTCCAAGAGTCGGACCGAATTTTATGTTACCGGCTTGATTTCAAAAATCATCGTTTATTTAT
>JAUYPS010000038.1 GCA_030695705.1 bacterium
AAAATCCCTGGTTTTACCGTCTGCCAAAAACTTTACCGAGCGATCCGTTCTGGATCCTTGATAAAGATAGCTTGGGAAAAACCAGATTCTATCTTTCACAATCGGCCCTCCGAGGGTGTAGCCGGGATTTAAGAAGCGGTATCCGTCTCTGGCATTTTGGAAATACTCGGCGATATCGTCGTCGAAGGGATTAATCCTAAGCGAAGGATTGGGACCGGCATTAAGAGCATCGAACCTGGAGTACAAAGAGGCCTGGCCGTGAAATTCATTGCCGCCGCTTTTGGTCACCGCGCTGATCACTCCGCCAATCGCTCCGCCAAACTCCGCATCCACCCCGCTGGATTTAACCTGCATTTCTTGGATCCACTCAAACGGGACATTAGAGTCGGACCCCAAGGTTCCCGTTCTGATATTGCTTACCTCCACTCCGTCCAGAACGAAAGAATTTTCGGAACCGCTGGCGCCGTCGATTTGGAATCCTCCTTGCTTCGGTTCAGGATTGACTCCGGGAGCAAGAGGAGCCAAAGAAACAAACCCTAATCCGGTAGGCAGTTTGTCGTAAGTATCGGAATTAACATTGGTGGAAACGACATTGGTGGCCGTATCCAGAAGAGGAAGGGCCTCCGAAACCTCGATCAGAATTCTGATATCGGCAATTTTTAGCTCCGCATCAACTGAAGTCGTTCGGCCGACCTGAATGGTCACATTGGTTTTTGCGATAACAACAAACCCATCTGCGCTAAAAATAACGGAATAAACACCCGGCGGAAGAGAGGGCAAAAGATACCCTCCGCCGATATCGGTTTGGGCATACAAGGGTCTGACCAAAGCCGGCCCGGAAACTTCCATATTGACACCGGGCATGACCGCTCCGGTCGTATCATATACCCGGCCTTGAAGCGCTCCGACTCTTTCCTGGGCCAAAATAACTGGGTCAAAAACAAAAAATAAAGCCGCCAAAAACAAGCTCAACCGTAGTTTCTGAAACATTTTTTCACTCCTTTTAAAGAACGGTATTGCCAGTATAGAGTCCGGGGGCAAAATGTCAATATTGACACCAAAAAAGCAGGTGATAACATGGCGGAAGTAATGTACCTTTAAATTTTAGAGGAGAGATTGTGAAAAGAATTTTTGCTTTGGCATTTTTAGGAATTGTTTGTTTGTTGTTTGCTCCGGATGTTAGCGCTCAAGACCGGCCGACATTTACCATGACTCGCTGCAGTATGGAAACACTGCTTTCACCTCCGGTTTGCGTGGAAGAAGAGTACCTGAAAGATGAATTTTATGTTGTTCTGAAACAAAACCAGAACAACGGTAACTCTATTAGATCCGGATACCCGATTCAGGCCCTTCAGACAGCGTTAAGTACCGGCGCGGTCAACGAGTATCACAGCGAACTGGACCGCATCAACACGCTTTCGTCGGTTTCACCGGCCATTAAGGACTTGGCCGCTACCCAAACCGCCTTTAATAAAATTCTACACATCCATGTCAAAAATCCTGACGATTTCAATCAGATGATTTTCCGGTTTTCGCAGGATCTGGGAGTGGAAAGCATCTCGTTTTCTTCCATCGTCAAAGTAGCGGATTTCAAATATAACGACCCACTGTATCCTCAACAGTATGCTCTTCCCGTGATCAAAGCCCCAGCCGCTCACGAAAAATATGGACTCGGCAGTCCGCTTTCGATCATGGCCATATTCGATACCGGCGGTTCGCCAACCCATCCTGATTTAGTTAATCGATACAGTTGGGAATACGATGCCACCGGTTCCACTAATGGCACCAGAGACAAGTTTGGACACGGCACCCATGTGGCCGGGATTGCCGGCGCCCGTACAAACAACGGCGAAGGCGTCGCCAGTATCTGTCCCGAATGCTCTCTGTTTAATGTAAAAGTGCTTGATGACGGCGGATCCGGCTACTGGGACTGGTTAGTCGACGGAGCGCTGGCAGCCATTTCAAAAATCGATGAACTTCAAAAAATAAACCCGTTATACAGCGCGACATTTAATTTTTCTATTGCCGGCCCAGGCCCCGTACCCATCATTGATGAAATGCTTGAAGTTGCCTACAAAAAAGAGATTGTCGTTGTCGCCGCGGCTGGAAACAGCAGCGAAAAAGTCGGCGGTTCCGGCGGTCGAATGCTCTATCCCGCGGCCGCTCCCGGCGTACTGGTAGCTGTCGCGTCAAACGCGGCCGGAGGCAAAGCCCCGTTTTCGAGTTATGGCAAAGATCTACTAAGCTTCGCTTGCCCCGGCGTTAATATTGTTTCAACTGTCCCCAAAGATGGGCGTCCCATGGGTAGCCCTACTGGATACGCCATATCTTCGGGAACATCTATGGCCGCCCCATGTGGTACCGGAGCGATCGCTCATATGCGCGGTACCGCCGCCCTTCACGGCGTCATGCTTCCAAGAGAACTCGTTATTGGAATGGTGCTGGGAAGCGCCTCCCCCGGCATTGGACTGGAAAACTACACCGCTTCGGGCGGAGTGATTGACATGATGGCCTTGCAAGAAGTTCCCCTGTTTCCGCCAAAGCCAATCTCTGACTTCGGCGTTTTCGGAACCAACTGGGGCTCAACCTGGCTGGCGTTTATGTCGGAAAACGATTCCTCCGGAAAGAAACCCAATGGATTTTTGGTGCATTATTCTGAAAAACCATTTGACGAAAACACCCTTAACCGCTCGGATGTCGTAACCGTAAAATACAATATGAGAATCGGCGCCGGCGAAGGAGTTAACTTGAGAGTCGGCGACTTTAAGCCAAAAACTCATTATCACATCGGAGTGCAAATAATTGACCGCGCTCTCAATGTATCTACCTTATCGCCAGTCCTGGAACTTACCACCCAATCACCCAAGGCCATCGCTCACTGGACATTTACTACGGCCGACGGCCAAAAAGACCCGCAAGGATGGCATGTGGAAGACGGCCCGCTGGCTTTGCTGTTTGAGATGTTTTCAGGACAAATCAATCCGATGCTATGGCATTTGTCCGACATTGCCTCGAATCCGTCCGATTTCCGATGGAACTGGTGGTTTGGCAACCCCGGAACCCTGAACTACAAAACATCTATTAATGCCGATTCGCTGATAGTTTCTGAAGTCTTGGATCTGACCGATATGAATTACGGAGCGGAAGTAAAAATGGATTACTTCCAGCAATTCGTGGCGCTGACCGCCCAAACCCAGGATTATTTCCAAGTCCATGCTTTGATCCTGGACGAAAATAACAGACCAATTGATTCAGTCATGCTCCTGCAGAGCCTGTCAAACAAAAACAGCAAGGCTCTCCGCCTGGAGCCGATCCGCATGGATCTTCAGCCGATAAAAGATCTTTGGATCAAAAACCAAAAGAAAGCCAATGACGGCTCTCTCGACAAATTAAGGGTCATTCTGGTATTGAGATTCCTCTCCGGCACCCACGGCGACTACGGTGGAATCGGATCGGTAGTTGGAAACATCTCGATTCTGACCAACCCCTAACCAACATCGATTCCAATTGATATCTCGGCGGATTTAATCGGCATCAATCCTTCGGATTGGCCAATATCCGCCGACCGTAAAATTGCTCCAAAGAAGCAAATCTCTCGGAAGCATAAGGGACTTCTTTACCGCAATTTTACTGATATTAATTTGAACCTTCGACGCGTAAAAAACAACCCCTGCATGGGGTTTTTGTTTTGCATCGATATTCAAAAAAGATATCCACTTTAAATTTTATGACCGCCAGAAAGAAGTGATAAAATTAAAATATATGAAACAAAATAAAAAAATGGTTTTTACCGCGGTGACGGCCGCCGCCGTTGGTTTTTGGGGGTTTACCATGTGGTCGGCGCCGACGCCATCCGGATGGGATTACAATTTGACCAAAAGATGTGCCAAAACTACCCAGCCCAGACAAGCTAACTACTATGAAGACACAGCCCAATGCGCTCCAGACGGAAAGCAGTGGACTTTAGCCGTACAGTCGGAACAAACTCAAGGATCTTCCTGCACCGGTCCCAATACCCAGTCATTTCTAATCAACGGCCCTGGCAGTCCCACCACTATGAGCTGGCTCCCTCACACTGATGAATTCGGGAGAAATAACTGGACTGCTCACCTCAACACCAACTTCGGCGACATTACTCACCCCTGCGGGGAAAACAATTTCACCTGGTATGTTTTTATGGATCATACCGGCCATGGCGGGGGACCGCTGCCGAGACCGGACAAAACAAAATTCTCCGCTACAGTTAATTTCAACGACTTCACGCCAAACGGAGCCACTAGGGCCATTGCTTTGTATCAAGGATTTTGGAACGGTAAATCGCACTTGATCGAATTGACATTCCAAGGAGCCAATTGGGGAGACAACTACCCAAATGATCCGCTGGTGTTTGATGTCAAAACAAACGATCAGTTAAACTTTGTGGGCATTGATGGAAAAGCCCTGGGTATTGAAGCTCCCAGGCTAGTGGATACAAAATTAGAAATTCCTTGGCACAGTATTATTGAAACTTTGATTTCCAAAGGATATCTGCCGGCGCCAACCGGAGGATGGGGCATGGCCTCGACAGCCGCAGTCGGCATCGGACATGAGGTTCACAATCTGTCGCCCGACAACTCGGTCATCGCCGACTTGTGGTTCACCAATTTCAGAATAGAAAGCAATAATTAGACTCTTCCTAAATCAAAAACCGGCCATTTGGCCGGTTTTTTGATTGGTGGGTGCTCGGGGAGAGACTCGAACTCTCAAGCCCTTGCGGGCGGATGATCTTAAGTCATCTGCGGTTTCCATTTCGCCACCCGAGCTTATACAAAAATTTTCTTTGTTTCTTTACTCCGATTTCTGCCTCTATGTGTAGCCTGTAAACTATGGCAATTCGGACACAATATCCTCAAGTTTTCTATACGGTTGTCATGCCGATCTCCATTGATATGATCTAGCTCAAGAGGCATACGGCCATCCGATGCCTGTTGAGCCCAGCCGCAAATCTCACAACTCGGACTTTTAAGATTAGCCCGAAACAAACGGCTTTTCAACTTATAACTCTGATAGGTACTTCCTTTAGTTAAAATTTTTTCCAAAGAATGGATTGGCTTTCCAATTCCTTTCATGCCCTTATTCCAAGCCTTTCCTTTAAAATGTCCGATGTTAAGATTATTTTCTTTAATGTATTTTTTTATCTGGTCGTAGTTTCCACCAGCTTCTACTAGGCCTAGTTTAGATATGACCTGTCTTAAGCTAAAAGAGTTCTTAACCGCATCCCTTAATTGGTTTACCGTCCAAGAACGCTTTCTGACCATGCGACTATTTTACCAAATGGTAGACGAGTTAACAACTCATCTTATTAACATGTCTACCGTTTATTTTTCAACCTGATCTTTGGCCCAGTTGCCTGCCTTTAAAAGAGAGTCGAATGTTCCCATATCAATCCACTCTCCTTTGACCAAATCTACTTTTAATTCGCCTTTTTTCAAGTACCAATTGTGCAGATCTGTAATTTCCAGTTCCCCTCGAGCAGAGGGTTTTAACTTTTTGGCTGCTTCCACCACCCTGTTATCAAAAATATATAATCCGGTAATAGCGTAGTTAGATAAAAACTTCTTAGGTTTTTCCACTATTTTTATAGCTTTCCTGTCTTTATTAAATTTTACCACCCCAAATCTTTCCGGATCAATCACTTCCTTGGCAAAAATGTGGCCACCTTTTTTAAAATTCTTAATAGCCGAAGCAAAATTATCCTCAAAAATATTGTCTCCCAAAATCATGGCTACTGCGTCTTTGCTGATAAAATCTTTGCCAATAACAAAGGCCTGCGCCAAACCTTCTGGCTTATCCTGAATCTCATAAGTAAATTTTGCTCCAAACTCTTTGCCTGAACCAAGCAAACATAAAAAATCTCCGGCATGCTTAGGAGTGATAATTATTAAAATTTCTTTAATGCCGGCTTTTAAAAGAGTGGCGAGGGGATAAAAAATCATCGGTTTATCATAAACCGGAAGAAGTTGCTTGCTGGTGATTTTAGTCAGGGAAGAGAGGCGAGTACCTTCGCCTCCCGCCAGAATGATTCCCTTCATATTTAGTAGTTTTTAGAATGAGATTTTTTCAATAATGGTTTCCACCAATTAGCATTATTCTTATACCATTCTACGGTTTCGCGCAAACCATCTTCCCATTTTATGCTCGGTTTCCAACCCAGTTTCATTATTTTTGACGAATTTAATAAGTAGCGTGTATCATGGCCAGGCCGGTCCGGAATGATTTTTTTCAAATCTTTGGTTTTGCCTAATATTTTCAAAATACCATCGGCCAACTGATCAATGGTTTTTTCTACTTCGCTGCCAATATTGTAACTTTCCCCTATACGCCCTTTTTCCAAAACTAAATCAATCGCCCGACAGTGATCAAGAACATGAATCCACTCCCGTTTATTCCGGCTGGATTTAAAAACCGGCAACTGCTCGCCCTGCAAAGCCCGGATAGCAAAAACGGGAATGACTTTTTCCGGAAACTGATGGGAGCCGTAATTATTGCAAGCATGGCTTATCGTTATCGGTAAACCGAAAGTGTGGAAATATGCTTGAACAATATGATTAGCCCCCGCTTTGGAAGCATTATATGGAGTCCGTGGTTGAAAAGGAGAGTGTTCTGAAAAAGAAGTCCGGCTACCTAGCGGCAATTGTCCAAAAACCTCGCAAGTTGAGATATGATGGAATCTTTTTAGCCGACTGGCTGTTTGCAGTGAATATTGTCGAACTGCCTCCAACAGCACCGCTGTCCCCAAGACATTAGTCCTGGCGAAATCGACAGGAGAAGTGATCGCCTTATTATTGTCCGATTCAGCAGCAAAATTCGCGATCGCTTCCGGTTTTTCTTTTTTTAAAATCCGGCTCATCGCCTGGGAATCACCAATATCCGCTTTGTAAAATTTATACCGCTTATCTTTTTCAATATCTCGAAGATTCTCCAGATTCCCCGCATAGCCCAAAACATCTACATTAATTACTTTGGCTCCGGAATGTGTCCTCAAGTAATATCTGATGAAATGATTACCAATGAACCCCGCTCCACCGGTAACTAAAATGGTTTTCATAAGAGGTGCAAGCGGGAATCGAACCCGCGCATAGTCGTTTTGCAGACGACCGCGTTCCCATTTCGCCATTGCACCATTATTTACTCCTCTTTCACTTCCTCAATTATTTTCTCCACCTCGGATGCTCTTTCTTCCGTCTTATCAATGACGAAAAACATTTTCGGAACAGGGTGGATCTTCAACTTCTTGTTCAATATTTGCTGAAGAAAATAGATTTGTTTGTTAATTTGAGCCAGCACTTCCTCGGCAAACTGGGAAGGGAAAACGGAGATATAGATCCGGACATGGTTGAGATCATCGGAAACAATGGCCCGCATGACAGTAACAACGGCATTATTGTCCATGTCCAAGTTCTCATGAACAATTTTCCCCACCTCATCCCTGATCAAATGACTAATTTTTTCTTTTCTGTACGCCATGTGCCATACATCTAATGATTAGATACTCCGCTTAATCCTCTCTTCTTCGTAACATTCTAAGACATCACCCTCTCTTACATACATGTTGGGGGTAATTGTTTTTGCCTGTAAATCAAACCGAATTCCGGCTTCCAAGCCCTCGGACACCTCTTCCACATCCGCTTTTTTCTGCTGTAATTGGCTAAGTTTCCCGGTAGCCACTTGCTGGTTATTTCTAAAAACATCTACTAGCGCGCCCCTTTTAACTTTCCCTGAAGTAACTTTCCCTCCCACCACTTGGCTTTTAAGATCTTTTTTAAAGATAGCCAATACTTTTAATTTTCCCAAAGATATCCGGTTAATTTCCGGATCCAGAAGATCGGACATTTTCTTTTTGACGCTCTCCACCATTTCGTAAATGATCTGAAAAACTTCCATGTCTGCTCCTTCTCTTTCGGCTAACCGCTTAAGCACAGGAGGAATTTCGGTGTGGAAACCAATGATAAAGGCCTTCATGGCCGCCGCTTTTTTGATATCACTCTCGGCGATATCACCGACTCCGTAATCCACTACCCGATAACCGACTTCCTCCGATTTAATTGTTTTTAAAACCTGATCAATCGCCTCCAGAGAACTGGCCACATCCGCTTTGACGATTAAATTTAAAACCTTCCCGGTGTCTTTTTGGGGTCCTTCCGTCTGAAGAAAAATACTTGGCCTTCCTAATTGCACTTGTTGCTGAGCCATGACCGAAGCTTCTTCCCTTGAACCTGCCCAACAAACTTTTTCTCCGACTACCGGAGCATTCTCCCAACCAAGAGCCACCATCGGCTCAGATGGACCGGCTTGCATAACACTTTTTCCAAGAAAGTTTTCCATCGATTTGATTCTAGTGGCCTCGCTTCCGGCTGAAATCCAATCGTTAACCTTAAAAATACCGTTCTGCACTAAAAGAGTGGCGACATGTCCCCGCCTCTTGTCCATATGGGACTCGATAACAATTGCGGTAGGGGAGCTATCTTCTGATTTTAATTCTTCTAACTCCGCCACCAGCAAAATCATATCTAAAAGAGCATCGATTCCTTGGCCGGTTTTGGCCGAAACCTCTACCACCGGAACTTTCCCGCCCCAATCCTCAACCAGAACATTCTTTTCCGCCAAGTCCTGTTTAACTTTCAGGACATTGGCATTTTCTTTATCTACCTTATTAATAGCCACGATAAAGGGGGTTTTCGTCTCCTCGATGATTTTTATCGCTTCCACTGTCTGCGGCTTAACACTTTCGTCCGCTGCCACTACCAAAACAGCAATATCAGCTACTTTTGCTCCTCTGGAACGGATAGCCGAAAAGGCCTCGTGCCCCGGCGTATCTAAAAAAGTTATTAACTTTTTTAGCCCTGAGCCTGCCGAAGGGCCCGTCTCAACTTGGTAAGCCCCAATATGCTGGGTGATACCGCCGGCTTCTTTCTCGGCCACTTTAGTCTGACGGATATAATCCAAAATTTTAGTCTTGCCATGATCAACGTGCCCCAAAATGACCACCACCGGCGGCCTGGCTGAAGAATTAATTGTAAGGGTCTTTTCCGTCATATAAATCCTGGAAAATATACCATTTTTTGCTCAAATTAGCAATTGGCGGAAGGGGTGAGATTCGAACTCACGAGGGAATTGCTTCCCGCGGCTTTTCGAGAACCGTGCCTTGAACCACTCGGCCACCCTTCCTGAATTTTTTCTAAAAAATTATAACACATTTTACGCAAAACAAAAACCCGCTTCTAGGCGGGTGAGATGAGTTACTTTCCTAACTTATCGTGCCAATAAATGGCGGTAACTTTTCTTAACGGACTGCTGTTTTTTTCTCCATAAGTCCAATGGTGTTCAATAGGATGGCCCGCCCTCGAACTATTACTTATAGCCATTGAATTTCCAAGATAAAAACCGAGATGCTGGTGGGTAGGATAAACATCGCCGGCCGGATCTTTGGTTTCTTTTGCTTCCCAGACCAGTACTGCTCCGGGGCGAGGATTTCTAACTTTTCGCCAACCGGAATCTTTCATGTTTTTGACCACGCTCATCACATTGGCATGCGGTCCTCTCGGCGGCCCCTGAATTAAACCGTATAAAACTAAAATTGAAGAAACAAAAACCGGACACGACAGTCCGCCGTTTTTATAAATATCCATTCTCTGCCCATCGACAAAAGCATACAAGTTCTTAAAAATATTGGAACCGACGCTGTTCTTGATGGCTTGGAGATAAGAGTCGAAAAGAATTATTTCTACTTTGGGCATTTTTCTCCTGAATACAAAAGTTAATTACTTTCATGTAAAAGAACTTAAAACAAAATACCACAAATTGATAAAAAGGCAAAAAGTTGGTATAGTTTTGGCAGCACCTTAATATTTTCAAGCCAAAGGAGCACGCTATGGATATCATTCCCTATGTCGTACTGGCTTATGCCGTGCTTATTGGCTGCATTCTTTTGATAATCTCCAATAAGCAAAAAATCTCCCACTGGATCAAAGCCAAAAAGAATAGGGTACTCCCCGACGATAATTGGGACACAGCCGAAAAGCTGAAAGAAATGAAAGAGATAGAAACGGAGAGCTTTGGCGCTTTGGGCAGTATCCGATTTTTCCTTAACGACCCCTATGTCACTTACCAATTCCTTAAAGAAACGGTTGTGTCGGAATTTAATAAACACGCCCCGATAGACGAACAGATTCCTCCGGATCTGCCGGAAAAAAAGATGCGCCAAGAGATAATTCAAAAGGCCGAAGAGTACCATCTTACCAAGAGCCCTCTTCTGGAAGTGCTGGCCGATTCTTTTATCGCCAGAACCCGCTAGCCGGGTTTTTTATTTACGATTTCTGACCAGTTGTGGAGTATCTACGAGTCGGCTCGAACTTACTTCGAGACGACACCGCTGTGATTAAACCTGCTACTAAAATGGTGCGTCCCCGCCTGTGTGCGGAGTACCGCCCACCGCACGCCATCCCTCAAGGCCTCTGCTATTTTGTTTTTTGCGCGCGCGATTCTGGATGCCAAGTATGGAATAGACCTTGAGTGATGGCGATGCGGACTCCCCGAATGCGCCCTCACAGCAAGCCTTCCTTATAGTGTATCAGATAGTTGTGCTCCCTTGTATGCCCGTCTGACTTTCTGCTCTGGCGCATTCGGGGAGTGAGGCGGAGACGCGCTATTATGCAGTCACGCCCTTGGCGTGACTGGGGGAACGGGAGAGGAGAATAATGGATCAGCCCTTCCCGCCAATTCCTCCCCAAACCCCTCCTTGTCGGGAAGGGCTGGCATTATCTATCTGTGCTTGCCCCACCCTCCCGTGCGCGCACAGGGTTGCCCGCCTGGCGGCGGGCCCGGCTCCCTTGACTAGAATAGGATTTTAAAAACAAAAACTAGAGAAACAGCAATATGCCCAAAAGCAGTGACAAATCCTGGCACGTATTTCTTCACTATTACTGCCCAGATGATATGCTGAAGACCATTCGCAAGCATCAAAAATATGAAAAATGTCTGAAAACCTTCCCTGTGGGGTAATGAGGGAGAAAAAAAGACAAAGATCCAAAATGCAGAAAAGATTAACTCAAAGGAAAGAAAAACCCAAAAAGGCATTTTAAAGAGATACCACTTTTTGTGAAATCCAGTCGTTAATTCTTCAATCGAGTGAAAGAATTGTACTATGAGGCTTGCTATAAAAAATTGCTCAATCATGGGATGTTAAATTAATGCGAAAAAAATCAAATAGAATGAGAGGTGTATAAGAAAACTTATAGTAATACCATGCTTTACTCTTTGGATAAGAAAAGCAAATGCCGTAGCTATCGCTGTCGCCAAAACTGTAAACAATAACGTCCAAGACCATGACATAAAGAACGCAAGAAACAGGTGGCTTGCACCGAAGAAAATAAGCACTCTCCAAAAAACTTGAGAGAACTTTTCTGACGGAGGCATGAATACGAGAACTGCAATCATGAACTGCTGGAATAGAACATGCGTTGATGTAAGCAAATTACTTACAAGCAATCTTTGATCCAATGAGCTAAAAATTGCAATGCTCAATAGAATTACGGGAATTTCAAGCGATGATATTCGAGAAAGCCATTTCCTTCTCTGTTCAGGAAAAAGCACAAAAGCCAAAACAATAGCAATCAGAAAAATGATCAAAATAGTGCCTGGCACGGATGTCGGCTTCAGGGGATCTCCACCCCAAAGTGATTGGGATACCCCCCAGGTAACTAGCCAAAGCAATAACCATTTGATCGTCTGAGATTTTGATTCGTGCATCCTTAATATTTTAGCATATCCGTTTCTGCCTAGCGTGCACATAGGGCTGCTCACCTTCGGCGGGCTCTGCTCCCTCGAATTGTCTACTGACTTACATGGTTTTCTCTTCCAGTCTAGTCACTTCAATTGTTCCATGATTATGACGATCTCTTCCAGAATAATAATATCCAGTCAGTGTTTGCTTTTCTTTATTGTAAAGTAATTTTGCCGATCCTTCATGGATAGCCATTGTCTCTAAAGAATCATATTGAGGTTCGTTCCGAAAAAAGTAATAGAGAGCTGTTTGATTATCAACCTCGCTACGGCCGAAATTTTCATGAATACTGACTGATTTGGATTGAT
>JAUYPS010000043.1 GCA_030695705.1 bacterium
ATACTAATTGATACTCATCGTTGTACGATAAATATCTACCAATATCCATCAGTATCTACAAATATCGCATCCTCACGACAGTGAGATGCGCTTGTTCACGAACTACCGCGGTTTACAACCCGAAGGCCTTCATCCCGCACGCGGTGTCGCTCGATCAGGCTTTCGCCAATTGTCGAATATTCTCGGCTACTGCCTCCCGTAGGAATACGGACCGTATCTCAGTTCCGTCGTTGGGGGCCGTGCTCTCACACCCCCTACCCGTCATTGCCTTGGTGAGCCGTTACCTCACCAACTAGCTGATAGGACCTAGGCCGCTTCCGAAGTGTCTTGCGACTTTATCCCGCCCTTTTGGCTGTAACCCACACAAGAAAAATATCAAATTATTTCCTGTATGACTTGCAACCAAAAGGGCGGGAACCATTGGGAATTAGTCTGCCTTTCGGCAGGTTATGCCCAACTTCGGAGTACGTACCAAGGTATTACTAACTCGTTCGCCACTAACCATTCTCCTCCCTTGACTTGATGTAATCGCATCTTGTTTGGAAAATAATTCGTTCGACTTGCATGCCTTATCCACGCCGCCAGCGTTCATCCTGAGCTAGAATCAAACTCTCAATAATAGATCTAGTTGACTGTAATAAATAACAATTTATTACTTTTGAACTTCACCAAATTTTCAAACTGCTTTCTTATCTGATTTCTTCTCAAAAAGGCAACCACGATTGATTCCGTGAAGAACCAATCGTGGTTGTCCATTAGCCCTCGCTTAATTGTGTTTTCAATTCATATTTATTATTCTAGTAAGTTTAACAGAAGCAAAAACCCTGTCAAGTTAATGAAGTACATCTCTAATCCCACCAAAAATCTGGTGCCTAGTTCTTTGTTTTTCCATTTTGGTTTTATAGTCTTTGAGGTTTTTTTCTCTAGCCTCGGCTAATTTTGCTCTTTCCATTGCATATCCTTTTTCTAACTCTTGCAAGCCAGACTCGTCTCTTTTGGCAGACAACTCATCACTTACTTGTCTGTATTTTTGATATAACTCTTCTTCCGCAAGGTTAATCCTTTTTTCCTCCCGCTTAAACTCCTCAATATATTGACTAGACTTTTCCCGTTCAGCATTAACAACCACCGATTCCACTCCCCGGGTAGCCACTCGCCGCCAATCTTGAGCTTGAGCAGTTTCTCCCATGGCCCCAAAAGCCAAAAATAACCCGACCAAAAAAGTGGTTACCTTGGTTTTAAAATACGAGGGTTCTAACCTTTCAGTTGTCTCCATCCAGTCGTTTATCTCTTTTCCCGTAAAATTAACGGCAACTTCAAGCTTAGAATTCTCTACCTCTATTGATTCCGGCCGAGATTCAGTTAAAACTTTTTCGTTTTGATTCTCTTTAAACATAAATACAAACTTAGGTCTTAATACTAATAATTTTTTCTTTTTGCGCGTTAATATCGGCAGTAATTTCTGCCAATCTGCCCGGCTGATCGATCAGTTCTTTGGCGATAACATCGAGTACCGTCGCAGAAAGAACTTCCACCGCTTCCCGCCACATTTTTTTATCCTCGTCAGATAAATTGCTCTGCTCAATTTGCTTTAAAAAATTTTCCTTATCCATGTTTTATTTTTACATAAAAAAGAAAAAAAATAAAATAATAACTTTCTTTTATCTATTTGGTGTGTTTCTTTCTCCACTCTTCAATTTTTTTGTGATCCCCTGAAAGCAGTACTTTCGGTACTTTCCACTTTTTACTGCCAGCCTCAAAAATCTCCGGCCGGGTGTACTGAGCATGGTCCATTTTTTGGGCTGATTCCTCTTTTCCAACTACCCCCGGAATCATCCGAGAAACGGCTTCGGTCAAAACCATGGCCGGCACTTCCCCTCCGGATAAGACAAAATCTCCGATTGAAATTACTTCGTCGGCAATATGATCCGCCACCCTTTCATCCACTCCTTCGTAACGCCCGCAGATTAAAATAAGTCGTCCAGCTTTGGACAATTTTTTAACCATTTTCTGATCAAGCTTTTTCCCCCGGGGAGAAAACAAAATTACCTTCGATTTTCCGCCTTTCTTTTTTAATTCTGAAACCGCTTTAAAAATAGGTTCGACTTTCAAAAGCATTCCCGGCCCTCCTCCATAAGGCCGGTCGTCCACACTCTTATGGGCGTCATCGGTATAATCACGAAGGAAATGAGTGTTGATGGAAATGATTTTTTTCTTTTGGGCGCGCGCAATCAGCGCTTCGTTTTTAAAGCTGTCAAAAATTTCTGGAAAAATTGTGATAATGTCGAATTTCATTTCAGAGATTGTATCACATTTTTGACCCCTTGACTAGCCGACCAATAATCGCTAGGATGATGCAAATTTTGATCCTTAAAATCAAAGGTGGGAACGCAATGGCTATTCTCAAAGACATCCGAATGTCACCTCCCCAAATAATAGGAGAGGGTCGAGCAATCAAAGAAGTGCAAAAACTGATCAGTGTGTTTGCGGAAACCAATGACCCCGTTTTGATTACGGGAGAATCGGGAACTGGCAAAGAGCTGGTGGCCAAAGCCCTGCACTGTAAAAATATCGATAGAAAAGACACCCTCGTAACTTACAACATGGCCGCCGCCAACAAAGAACTTTTCGCCAATGAGCTTTTCGGCCACGAAAAAGGTGCTTTCACCGGCGCTTTTGAAAGCCGGAGCGGACTAGCCGAACAGGCCGACGGGGGCACGCTCTTTCTTGATGAAATCGGCGAACTGCCGCCCGAAGTGCAGGCCCATCTGCTTCGTTTCTTAGAGAGCGGCGAGATCGGTAAGCTTAGCGAGAAATTGCATTCAAAATCGCATGTCGATGTAAGGATTATCGCCGCCACCAATACCGACCTCCTGGCAGCGGTAGAAAATAAAAAGTTCCGGGAAGATGTCTTTTACCGGCTATCATGCCTCCGGATCCATCTCCCCTCGCTGCGGAAAAGAAAAGAAGATATCCCCCTGCTGGCCAATTATTTTTTGCAGGAACTAATCACATCTAAAGACGAAAAAACTTTTTCTGAATCAGCCATCGACCTTCTGATGGAAGGGGTTTGGCCGGGCAATATCAGGCAATTAAAATTCAGCATCCACAGCGCCGTCCGTCTGGCCGGCCGGGAACAAGAGATCAGGCCGGAACATTTCAGAAATAATAAAAGCAATGCGGTTGCCGTAGCCTCCAAGATAGAATACAAAAGCGGGAAATTTCCCACCCACCAAGAATATATGAAAGAGACGGAAAAAAGATATGCCCTGGAGGTAATCGCATCCCAACCAAATTACAACCGCAAGGCCATGTCCAGAAAAGCAGGAATGTGCTACAAAGCATGGCTTAATCTTTTAAATAGACATGAACTAAACATCAAAGAAACACTGGCAACAGAAGAAAAATATTCCTCGACAGCGGCGGGATAATAACTTTCATAATACGACCACACATTAATTTGTGTGGTTTTTAATGCCAAAAAACAACCCCGCCGAAGCGGGGTTGTTTTTTAAATAGAACTTACTTTTAAATTCCACCGAGTTCTCCCATCACATCTTCCACATTCTTAGTCTTATTAGCAGAAGCGGATTGCACTCGGCCACCCTCCGGTTCTTCAATGCGCAAATTGACTCTGGCATTGTTTCTCATCCCGATAATGCGGGCGAGAGTGCGAATCGCTTTGGCCGTCGAGCCCTGGCGGCCGATCAGCAAACCCATGTCTTCCGGATTTACTTTGACCGAGAGCAAGACGCCCATTTCGTCAACCTGCCTGGCCACTTCTACCTCCTCCGGCTTACTGACAATACTCTTGACCACAAACTCCACAAAATCCTTATCTTTAGTTGCGTCCATTTTTCTTAAATATTAATTTTAATCTTGCTGAATTAACCTCGACCTTTTATTGTTTTATATGCTAGCAAAAACTTTCCTATATGTCAAAAAGAGTCCGTACGGACTCTTTTTATTTTATTCAGAGCACTGCGAGAGGACAGAAAGACCCGAAGCTCCAGCGATTGCCAGACCAACGCCCAAGGAAGCTGGCCAGACCGCCGCAGTCGGAGTCGCCCCCACCAACACGGCCGGAACGGCCCTCGAAATATTCTTCATACCAAACCCAAGTATTGGTCTGGCCATTATTTTTTCTGAGCATATGGGGATAGAGCTGGGAAATGACATTTCCCTCGATGCCTCTTTCTAATCGCCATGTTAGAGAGGAAAATCTTTTGTCTTGAT
>JAUYPS010000046.1 GCA_030695705.1 bacterium
AAGTCCGCTTTTCTGTCCATGGTAATTTTGGGAAGAAAGTGGGGTTCCAGGAGTAATCTTTTCCACCCTTCAATTTTATCTTCACCATGTTTTTCCAGGGTTTTCTGAAATTCTGAAAGATCAAATTCTTTTCCAAAAAAGTTGAGGTGAGACTGTCTTTCTATTTTCAAAATCTCTTCAATCCTCTGCATGGTTTGCTCCTATTTTTGTGTTAAAAAACTTGTATAGAATTATACAAGTTCAGGAAAGTTTGTCAAGGTTACTTGGAATTTCCGATAAAACTTCATCCGGAATGGGAATCGGTTCGCCTACCGGACTGATTCCCGGATAGCGCCAAGCGGTAATGATCTTTTTCTTGGGAATAGATAACTTCGCTACTTCTCCCATATCGACATACATCACCCAGATCTCGCTGGGATTCTTTTTTGACCCGGCCGCCTGCATGCAAGCCGTCGTGCCGAGAGCAATCCCCTTTTCCACTCTTTTCGGAAACCGCACCACTCTCTTCACCAAACTCTCCGAAATCCGATAATACCCCATCTTCCCCACCACATGATTAGTCCAAGTATATTTATCTGTATTTTTCGGTTTCTTATACATGAGCGATCTTTTCTTTTAATTTGCAGAATTCGCATTCCCGGTCGCCGCAGGTTTTGTCCTGAAACTTTAAACTCAAAACTTGGTCGCTGATATCGGCAATGGTTTCTCTCAATTCTTTAACTTCTTCGTCCGAGATCAAAAACTTCTCTTTGTGAAAATTACCTTTTGGATCCGGTTCGACAAAGTCAATTTCCCCGGAAGTCATATTAAGTTTAGCGGTGAGATGCTCATCCAAAAGCAATTTATAAAAAACCAGTTGGCGTTTGTAGTCACCAGTACCAGATTGGGTTTTGCCCTCCAATTCATTACGCGTCTTAGACCTTCCTGTTTTATAATCCACCACGTTAACTTCTCCGTTTTCATCTATCTGTTCTATTTTATCCAACGATCCCGTTAACTTAACCCCTCCTTCCGACAACTTAAATATTACATTATGTACGCGAAACTCATTGATTGTCTCCGTCCGCCAGGTATTTTGATAGTAATCAAAATACGCACTCAACGACTCTTTTCCTTTTGCCATGCTCTCCGCAAATTCCTTTTCCGTCAGTGGCTCTTTCTTCAGGGCCTCTTCAAATCTAGCCAGTAAGGTTTCTTTGGAAACCGCTTCTCCTCTCTTTAAATAATCAAAAAAAACTTTCAATCCGGCATGGATCGCTGTCCCATACATCTGGTGCTTGTTTTTGGCCTTGGGAATTTTCAGCAAACTCGAATAAAAATATTTCCATGGACAAGAGAGATAATTGTTAACAGCCGTAGCGGAAAGTCCACGTTTAAAGAAGAGGGCATTGAGATATTCTTTATCCAAAACAGAAAACTTCTGTACCATTTTGGGCTGGTAAATAATCGTCCGATCTTGTTCCAATTTTTTTTCATATTCTCCAGCCAGACCGATTTCTTTCAAATCATCCTTAATTTCTCCGATAAATTGAGAAGGCAAAAGTTCCCGCCTGTCATAGCCGGTTATGGCGTAAGATAAATAAGCCATCTTTCTGGCCCGGGTCATAGCCACATAAAACAATCTCCTTTCATCATCATTAACCTCGGAGGGGACATCGCTTCGCTCGCCCCCTTCCAACCTCGTTCGCGACGCAGCAGACTGCTGCCCACTCCTGCCTCCCCCAAAAGAAATCAGATTTGGAAGTTTGATTAATTTGGGTATGCGACGGTTTCCCCAATGGCCATCAAAAAGATTGGTAATGAAAACATGATCAAATTCTAAACCTTTTGCTCCATGGGCCGTCATCAGGCGCACTACCCCAGTTTGCCATGACAAAGTTTTTTCTTTGATAGATACGCCATGCTTTTCTAAAGTATCGAAATAATTAATGAGATCAGCCAAGCTGAAACTTTTTTGACTTTTAACCAGATTTTTAATTTCAGAAAAAAGATTGTCTAAGCGGTTTAATCTAGTAGCTGAATCGGATTGTTTCAAAAGATGCACTAAAAATCCTGATTCCCGCACTACCGTCTCAAAAAACTCGGCCAGATTGGTATTTTTAGATAGTTTCTGCCAACGGAGAAAATTAAAAAAGATATCTCGAGAAGCTCCGGTGAACAAAGTTTTTGTCTCGACGGCGCTCATAAAAACTGTTCCCCTCCGCCTCTGGGAAAATAACTTATATACATCCAAGGTTGGTATATTCAAAAAATCGGCATGCAGAACCTCAAACAGTTTTTCTTCTGAAGCGGGATCATTTAAAAACTTCAACAACAAAATTAAGTTTTTGATTTGCGGATCTTCCAAAACATTTCTTTGCGACTCTATTCGGAAGGGTACTTGCTGCTTTTCCAATATTTCCGCCACCGGTCTGGCATCTTTATTATCACGGTATATCACAGCAATTTCCGCCGGAACAACTCCTTGTGAAATTAACTGCTTAATTTGGGAAGCCAAAAAATAGTACTCCGCTTCCGGATGTTTAAATTCAAAAACCTGCACCTTATTTTTGTTAGCACTGTTCTGCGAAATTAAACCATCTTTTACATCAGCCAAAACCATGGAGAGCTTGTGTTGGTTATTCTGAATAAAACTCTGGGCCGCATCCAAAATCGGCTGGGTGGAACGGTAATTTTTCTGCAACGAAATCAGCTTAGCTTGCGGATAAAGTTTTTTGAAGTATAAAAAGTTGGCCAAACTTGCCCCTTGAAAACGGAAAATCGCCTGCCGTTCGTCCCCTACCACGAACAAGTTGGGATTATCAAAAAAATTACTCAACAACTCCAGAATCTTGTTTTGAGCATTGTTGGTGTCTTGATGCTCGTCCGCTAAAAAATACTGGTACTTTTCCTGAAGGCGCAAAAGAAAATCGGGATTACTTTCCAGCGACTTGACCAGTTCCAAAACCATATCATCGAAGTCATAAAGTTTTTTCTCGGACAACTGCTCCTGATAATTTTTGTAAATTAAGGCCAGTTCTGTATTTTTGTCGAGTTGTTTTTTAAAGTCAGCATATTTGCCTTTCATTTTTCCTTTGTACCGGCCGGAGTCATAGTGTAGGTCTTCAATTTGCTCGAATTCTTTCTGCTGTTTTTTAAGAATATCGACCAAGTTGCTCGGGATAATGCCTTCCTTCTTTAAATGGCCAATTTGCTGGCGGACAGCTGACAAATAAAAAAATGGCTCTCCGAATGGCCGAAGCAGTTTAAGTTTCGAATTGGAAATAACTTCCTGTAGAAGTTCGATCTGTTCGACTTCGTTGGCTGCTCGCCGACCGAGAATTTCTCCAAATTCTTCTGGATAATCCTCAATCAGCTTATTAGCAAAACTGTGAAAAGTGGAAATATTGACCTGATAAGCAGATGCGCCGATAATGTCCACCAACCGCCGACGCATTTCTCCCGCGCCGTTTTCCGTAAAAGTCAAAGCCAAAATATTACCGGGATTAACCTGGCTTTTCAGCAGAATATTGGCCACGCGTAAAGTCAGCACCTGCGTCTTCCCCGTCCCCGGTCCGGCAATCACCATCACCGGCCCCTCCACCGTGTCCACCGCCTCCTTCTGCTCCAGATTCAGCTTTTTATATTGTTCAGTAAAGTTTTGAGAAGTCATTTTTCCAAATCCTCAATATTTAATCTGATCCATTCTCCGAGCTCTTGCTTAACATCATCAAAATTATGAGTGTGGGTAGTTTGAGCCAGCCAAAGAGCTTTTTTGGTTAATTCGTCAGCGGATACATTTAACTCTTTTCCATTTGCTTCCAGAAAAACTGAAAGACAAAGCACAGAAAACCGCTTATTCGCATTAGGGAAAATATGTTTTTTGTTTATTGTAAAAAAGATAATAGCTGCTTTACTCTCTAAAGTTGAATATTGTTCCACTCCAAAAAAAGAAGATTGCGGTAATTTGATCAAAGCATCGATATTGTGTTCATTGGCCATACTAAAAGGAGGTATGGGTTTGCCATCCTCCTTAAACCTCTCTGCTAAAATAGCGTGCAACTCCTCTAACCCCTTCAGGTCAAAGTATTTAATTGAAGATTCTTTCTCCTCGGTCATAGCGGGCTAAATCTTTCAAAGTTTTATCGTATTTGCGAAAAGTAGATTCAGCCGCTTTTTTGACTTCGATTCTGTTTATCTTGTTTTTGGTTTCTTTTTCTTTGGTCCGCTTAAATAGGTTTTTGATTAATTTTTTCATGATTAAATCTAATATAACATATTCAAAGTAATGCTTCAATGAAGATTATCCTGGTCCCCTTAATCGCCTCGCATTATTCTTTAGCCAAGATTTAAAATCATCTACATCTAAAAGAAGGATGTCTTTTGGCAAATCTTCAAAATATACTTTAAAAATTTTAACTGGTTTAACTTTTTTAGATGATTTCCACTCAATACCAGAACGTTCTACAAAATCTTCTTTTTTGAAAATATAAACATACCCGCTTGCTTCCTTTGTTTTTTTAAAAATTTCCGGAGTAGTTCTATAAATAACTTTGTCATGTTCACCACTTCCGCCACCTCCAAATCCACTATAATGTTTTTTATCTTTGTCTTTTAATTCTCTGGTAATAATGGCTCTAAAGATAGCAATTTCAGCAAATGGACTAGCAGCTACTCCTGGTTCCCCATCATCAACCATCTCGTCTTCTTCTTTATCGAATGTACGAGCCTGCCTTGGCTCCAGCTCCTGCAGTAAATGGGGTGAGCCATGAAAAACATAAATTCCCTCTTTTTCTAATTCCATTAACTTTTCTTTTCCTTCTTCAATTTTAAGTTCGCCTAAATTTTGAGGAATTTCTTGATTCATAAATTTAAAATCTTAGATGTTTTTCCCAGTAGTCGTAAAGCGCTTTGGTGGCGCGGAGATCGCCGACATTGTATTTGGCGATATCCAGGAATTTATTTTCCCGGAAAAGCTTGCCTACATCTTCACCGGTTACCCCGTCGTCTTTGGGACTTTTAATACTGAAAGCCCGGCACCACAAATGCAGGTTTCCTTTTCTTCTGACCGCGCCGTAAAAAGACAGCTGATCCAGAAGATCGATATGCTTTACTCCGAATCTTTGCGAACTAAGATAACGATTCGACATTAGATCTACACTAGGCCGGATTCCCAAAATAGCCGAACGGACCATCAGAAATGGCACATCAAAGGACCGCCCGTTGAAAGAAACGAATTCATCGTAGTGCTCCGCTCCCTGCCAGAATTTCTCCAGCATGTCTTTTTCCGAAAGAGCTTTGAATTTAATTCCATTTTCTTCCAACTCTTCTTCCGGGTTGTCCGGATTTTGATAATAAACCGCGCCTTTATCTTTCTCCCGATCCAAGACCCCGATAGCCACAATCTGACCGGTCAGCGGAGAAAATCCCAAGCCGTTTTTCAACTCTTCCAGGGCCACTTTGTAATCTTCTTCTCCGCTCGATTCTTTTTTAATCCACCAGCTTAAAGCGTCTTGAGTAGTTTCATCAAGCTCATCAAAATTTTCCCCGATTGTTTCGATATCAAAAATTAATTTAGGCATAAGTTTATTTGCTTCGTGATTATATCTTTTTCCGGACGCTCGTTTGCTTCCAGCGAGCAAACTTCGCTCGAATCGGACTGTGGATTCGGAAAGAGCGAAGAAATATTATACTCTTTCCGACCAGCTCATCTCGTTTTTATCTTATGCTTCGCATGGGCTAAAAACAAGACTCGCGAGCAATCCACAGCCCTCAACGCCT
>JAUYPS010000018.1 GCA_030695705.1 bacterium
CTATAAGTCTTATCTTCATTTTTTCAATCTTGTTTAGTTTTAGATTATTATTTTTTAGAAATTTACTTTCATATATAATACCCGCTATCAGTGCGAGCGAATCTGCCAATTGAATATCAACGTCAAAATTTGATTTATTAACTAAACTCAAAGATGTAATTTTTTGACGATACTCACCTGCGGAAATACTTCCATCGGATACGCCATTTGCCTGTATTAAATTATGGGCTTCGATTAGATAAATATCCTGGGATGGATCTGACTCTGCTATTATTTTTCCATTTGCGCCGATGAGCTGTTTTGTGGCAAACTCTTCCAGAATTTTCCTATAGGCTCGTTTAAGAATGGTGCGCTCCAACCAACATAATGATTTGGCCTTTTCTTTGTTTACCACTACAAAAAATAGGCTTACCTCATCATCGTTTGCTATAGATATAAATTCTGACCAAAACTGTAGTTCCTTCTTGGGATTCTGTAATATTATAAATCGGCCTTTTCTCCTGGACATATCTCGGCTATGGAATACGACCTCCTCGTCATTAAAAAACTTTTTCTTTAGTTTCCTTATTTTGCTATCAAGTTTTTGTTTGTATTTTTCTGGTATAACTACTCCCGATAATATGAAAAGTTTTGACGGATGATTAAAAGAAGCCTTACCTGTTTCATCTAACGAAAGTAGCTTATATTGTTGCATATAGGCCTATTTAACCACCAAAATCTAAAAATTAAAAGGCCGACGATTAGTTGACTCAATCAAATATCTTTTTGTCGGGCACCACGCCTGTTGGCTTTGGCATTTCGTCGCCTTCGCGACTCAACTGCATTCACCCCTCCTTCACTTCGTTCAGTCGGATATTCGGTTTACTATCAAGTCCGAATATGCTAAAATACGCTATGATTGTTGGCTATATGTCCCGGTAGCTCAACTGGAAGAGCGTCTCCCTTCTAAGGAGAAGGCTGCAGGTTCGATTCCTGCCCGGGATACTAAGTGGTTATCTGTAGTTGTACACATTGTTTTTTTATCCACATTATAGTACAATTCGATAATGACATGGAATTATATAGCCGGCTTTTTTGATGGCGAAGGGTCTTTGGTTCATAATGGGAAGGGATTTAGAATTTTGATACCACAAACTCATGAAGGAGTTTTGCTAGAAATTAAAAATTTTATTGGGTCGGGTATTATTTATAAGGTAGCCAAAAGAAAAGAACATTGGAAAGAGAGCTGGGTCTATTGTATAGCCAAACAAGAAGACATACTTAAATTTATAAATAAAATTAAAAATAATTTGGTTGTAAAGAAAATTACTGTTTTAAATGCAATACCAAGATTAACAATTACTTTAAACGGAATGGCTAAGAGAAAAAAATTAAGAATTGATAGGAAAAATACAGTAGAAAAATTAAGAGCCAAAGGATTAACTTATAGAGAAATCGGGAAAAAAGTTGGTATAGACTTTGGATATGCCAGACGTTTATTAATTAATTAAAGATGGTGCCTATAGCTCAATTGGCAGAGCACTCGGTTGTGGTCCGAGCGGTTACCGGTTCAAGCCCGGTTAGGCACCCAAATAAAAAACGTGTTTTTTTCTTCATTTGCTTTTCAAAATCGTTTCTGCTATAATACAATCCAAGTAGGTAAAAGTATCTCAATCGGGATAGGTCTTCCTACATAAAAACAAGATGAAATAAGAAGATTTTGAAGCAAACAGCTACGAAATCAGCTTAATTTCAATCTTATTTGATAGTATGGCAACGAAATTATACGTAGGAAACCTTTCCTATAGTACAAACGACGACAGCTTGAAAGAGGTTTTCTCTGGAGCTGGCGAAGTCGTGTCTGCCACTGTCATCATTGATAAAATGTCCGGCCGCTCCCGCGGTTTCGGTTTTGTCGAGATGGCAGACGATGCTTCAGCGCAGAAAGCTGTTGAAATGTTCAACGGCTACAAGCTTGACGATCGCGAATTGACCGTCAATGAAGCCAGACCCCAAACTGATCGCCCAAGAGGCGGTGGAGGTTTTGGTGGTGGACGTGGCGGACGCACTGGCGGTGGTGGTTTCGGCGGAGGCCGGGGCGGCTACGGCGGTGGAGATCGCTACTAATTCCTTTGGAATTAGATCGTTTGTTCAAAAACTCCCGTAAGGGAGTTTTTGATTTGACCGAAGGTTAAGATTATGATTTAATCTTAAAAGTTCTATAACATAAACCTGGAGGGGAAATGGATCCTTGGATTGGAGTGGTCGGTTTTAAGGAAAAATGGGAAGTGGCCAATATCTTAAAAGTGCTTCCAGAAAATTCCACCAGAAAACTGATGGTTGGTGTTCACGCTAATTTGAATGGTAGTATTAAGAGAATATTTCAACCCCACCCTCAAGTTCTAAATCTGGTCCACTTTCACAGCGCAGAACAAAATCAGACCATCCTCTATAATCAGCTGATGGAAATACGAGAAGCGGCCGGACCGCACTGCCACGGATTTCAACTCAATTTGGATTGGCCGGACCCAAAACTGCTCTTGAAGTTAGCCGCCCAGTCTCAAAAAACAGTCATTGTTCTCCAAACTTGGACCCAAATTTTTGACAGAATTGACCACTCTGCCAAAACAATGGCCGGCCGCGCTGCCGAATACGAACATCTGGTTGATTACCTTCTTTTAGACCCGAACAGCGGTCAAAAGAAGCCGGTTGACCCAAATGCCCTGGCTCTATATTTGAGAGCCTTGACGCAAAAGAAATTACAT
Organism: bacterium; assembly: GCA_030695705.1. GTDB lineage: Bacteria > Patescibacteriota > Minisyncoccia > 2-02-FULL-40-12 > IGHO2-12-FULL-4 > JAUYPS01. Next base: position 2,745 of record JAUYPS010000018.1, read on the forward strand.
ATGGGTTTTGGCTTCGCCAGCGGGCTTTATCCTCATGCCCTTCCTTCCCTTAAAGCTCTGGTTAACGAATTTCCAAATATCTCCATTAGCCCGGAGGATCGGTTAATAAATAGACAGGGCTATCTGGATCTCTCTTGGGCCGATGATTATGTAAAACAAGGAGCCGCCTTATTTCAATAAAGCAAAGCCGCCAGCAATTTAGCTGGTTTTCTTTTTGCCCAAATCGTGTTAAATTTTGTTCAATGACCCATCTCGAAATCAGAGAAAAGTTTATAAATTTCTTTAAAGAGAAAGGGCATGTCTTAGTCCCTTCATCTTCACTTCTGCCGACTGATCCCTCGGTGCTTTTTACTACGGCCGGAGTTCAGCAATTCAAACCTTACTACTTAGGCCAAGCCGATCCGCTAAAAGATTTTGGCAGCAAAAATGTCATTTCCATTCAAAAATCTTTGCGTACCGTTGATATTGAGGAGGTGGGAGACAATAGCCATATCACTTTTTTTGAGATGCTCGGTTATTTTTCTTTTGGCGAATACTTTAAAAAAGAAACTATCGAATGGACTTACGAATTTCTCACCAAAGTTTTGGCTTTTGACCGGGAACGGATTAAACCCACTGTTTTTGCCGGAGATGACCGGGCCCCCTTTGATAAAGAGTCCTTTGATGTCTGGCAATCGCTTGGTTTTGACAAAGAAGAGATAGGATTGGGAAATCGCCATGACAACTTTTGGGGGCCGGTTGGCAATGAAGGACCGTGCGGTCCGGCCAACGAAATTTACATAGATGGAATTGAGATCGGGACCTTGGTCTTTAATGAATATTTTTGCGATCAAGATAAAAAATTAACCCCTTTGAAACAAAACGGAGTAGATGTCGGACTTGGCTTTGAAAGAATTGCCATCTTTTCTCAAAAAGTTTCGTCTATTTATGAGACCGACCTATTTATCCCCCTAATGGTAGAGATCCGGGGGGGAAATCTTTATGATTTTGAAAAAAATCTTTCTTCTGAGAGAATCATTGCTGATCATTTGCGATCCTCTATTTTCCTAATTGCCGATGGGGTTCGGCCTTCCAATGTGGGACAAGGATATATTTTACGACGTCTACTTCGCCGGGCTATCCGCCATGCCAAATTGCTGAACCAGCCGGAAGATTTGTATGAAAGAATTTTGCATGTCTTAGAACACGATATTTACGCCTGGACTTACCCGGAACTTAAAATTAAACAAAAGGAAATTTTGGAGGTAATTGTTGCGGAAAAAGAAAAGTTTACCAAGACCTTAGAAAGAGGTTTGCGGGAATTCAGTAAGCTAACATCCATTTCCGGACGGCAGGCCTTTGATCTTTATACGACTTACGGATTCCCCGTTGAACTAATCGAAGAAATGGCTAAAGAAAAAGGCCTGGATATTGACCTGGCCGGTTTTGAACAAGAAATAGAGACACATAAAGAAAAATCCCGCGCTGGAGCGGAAAAGAAATTCGGAGGGCATGGGTTACTATTGGATACCGGGGAATTAAAAGCGGCTACGGAAGAAGAGGTTAAAATTGTAACGCGGTTACATACGGCCACCCACTTGCTACACGCCTCTTTAAGAAAAATATTGGGAGAAGGTGTGAAGCAGGCCGGTTCCGATATTACCGCCGAGAGATTGCGCTTTGATTTTACTTTTCCCAGAAAACTGACGGAGGAAGAAATTAAAAAAGTGGAAGATTTGGTCAATGAAGTTATCGCCCAAGATCTAAAAGTAAGCAAAGAAGAAATGCCTTACGAAGAAGCCGTCAAAACGGGAGCCTTGCGCTTTTTTAAACAAAAGTATCCCGAAATAGTAAATGTTTACTCTGTTGGGAACTTTTCCAAAGAACTTTGCGGTGGGCCGCATGTTTCTCACACCGCCGAAATCGGCCATTTCAAAATTATTAAAGAAGAAGCGGTGGCCGCAGGAGTAAGGAGAATTCGGGCGGTAGTGCAATAAAAAAATGGGATAAATCCCATTTGTACCTTGCTATGGTAATGCTTTAAAAATCTCGAAGGCCAGATTGACCGCCAAAGCGACGTCACCCGCTGCAACAAAAATAGTTGAAAACTGCAACAAGTCGGCGCTGTTAAAACCAGTCTTCATGAACATATTAGCCGTTTTCCAGTAAAGCTCCTCATGATTTTTAATCAGAAAATATTCACCTAGCATTCTCAAATAGATTGGGGCTGGCAACGATAATTGAATACAGGAATAGGCCTTGAGTTTGCCAGACTTTTGATAACGAATTTCGGTTTGGAAATATGGACTAATAAGATAGATCCATTTTTCTCCGTTTACCTTAATCACTTCATCTTTTTGAAACTGATCCCAGCTTGATTTAGGAATAAGGGATTTGAGTAAAGCGAAGGACTCTTTTCTCCAGTCTTCCCACGAAACTTCGGCGATCTGGGCTTCAACTGGTGGTTGATTGGCCTGTTCCAGGGTGGTGGCGTCTTGGTTCATTGACCACCTCCTTGAACACGAGGATAAAGTAAAATATCTTTTTCTTTGTCGAACTCTTTCATCAGCACACCGTATGCCCCGGATTCCTGATCAGCCAAAGTCACATTGAAGGCCACTCCCTTGGCTAACCAAGCATCAAAGATTTCTTTAATTTCCTTTAACCTTTCTTCGGTAATAGTTTCCGGATCCCACTCGGCCAAAAGATTTTTTTCTTTGGGCCCCATGCGAAGCTTTTTCATGGTTCTGGTCATTTTCAAACTCCTAATTTTTAAAAAACCTTTACTAAGAAAGTAGCACTACTCAAGTATAATGTCAATACTGTTGACAGGTTAGCTTTAAATCCCTATCAAAAACCTGTAAACTATAAGGTAAGGACCGTAAACTTATTTTAAATGGGTTCGACGAAAATTATTAACGTTCTCAAGAATGATAAGTTTGAGGATGTTTTTGATGCTTTTAAAAAAACGGAAGCCGAAGAGGTGATTTTTATTTTCCCCAAAAATTCTCATTTAGCCAAAAAAGAAAATAACTTTGCTCTGTTGGCCAATGAAGCGGAAGAGGGTCAAAAGCAAATCACCATCATGACGGCCGATCAAAATCTTGAAAGTTGTGCCGAGAAATATGGTTTCAGATTTATGGCCCAGCCAGTTAAGGCCAAGAAAGTACAAAGCATGGCCCCAATTGTTGAAGAGGAGGAAGTAGAACCGGAACAGGATAATGAGCCGGAAAAAGAATTAATGGGAGACGAAGAGTCGGATCAGGAATTGGGGGTTCTTGATAATGAAGATGCCCCAGGGAATGATGCCGAATTGGCGGATTCGACTGACTCACCATCAGCGGAATTGACTATGGCCAGAACGAGTAAGAGGGCTTCGAGTAAAAAACTAGAAAAATTAGAGAGTATCTGGTTAACTCCCAGTCCGGCTGAAAAGGTGCGGTCCCGAAAGCAGTCGAAAAACTTTTGGGGTGGATTTAATATGGAATTCATCAAAAAGAGTAAAGGACACCGCAAGCTGACTTTCATTCTCATTTCTTCAACAGTAATTGTGCTTCTTTTGGCCATGTTCACGCTCTTGGGCAAAGCCCAAGTGATTATAAAACCGCAAAGAGAAAAGATCAGCTTTGAATTGCCGGTATCCGTCTCCGCCAATACCGCCCAACTTGATACCACCACCAACCAGATCCCGGGGCAGTTTCTGGCTTTTCGCTCCGACGTTTCCAAGGACTTTTCAAGCACCGGGGAAGAAGAGCTGGTCAGAAAGGCGCGCGGTGAAATTACTGTTTTCAATAACTTCAATTCCGATCCCCAAAATCTTGTCGCCACTACCCGGTTTACATCCTCAAAGGGCTTAGTCTTTAGAATTCCCCACCCGATTACCATTCCCGGAGCCAAATTGATTAACGGCAAACTTACCCCAGGATCAATTACCGTGGAGGTAATCGCCGACAAACCCGGCCAAGAGTACAATATCAATGCCGACCGCTTCACCATTCCCGGTTTTGCCGGTACGCCTAAATTTGAGGGGTTCTACGCAGAATCAACCAAGCCCATGGCTGGGGGAATGATCGGTCTTTCCAAAGTAGTCACAGAAATTGACTTCAATTCCGCCAAAGATACCGTAACCAAAGAAGCTCTCTCTAAATCAATGGAAAGCATCAGCAGCAAAAAAGGAAACCTGCAAGTTATTGAGCCGGTTACCAACACGATCATTTCCCTAAAGTCCACCGCCGAAATTGATGATTCGGCTGAAGGTTTTGCCATCGCGGCTACCGCCGAAGCCAAAACAATCGGTTTCTCCCCGGAAGATCTTTTGAAATTAATCGAGGCCTCGATTAATAAAAACGACACACGGGTTCTTTTGAAAGACGGACTTAAGATTGACTACAAAAATATTAAATTTGATTTTGAAAAAAATATCTTAAATTTTACAGCTTCAGTTAATGGAGAAGCCGCGACTAAGATTGAGGAAGAAAAGATAATTAATGGCCTGCTCGGGTTGAAGCAAGACAAAATAGAAGGATACCTTTTGAGCTTTAAAGAAATAAAATCAGCCCGCTTGGTCCTTTCTCCGTTTTGGGTAAAAAGCATTCCTAAGAATAAGCAGGATGTACAGATTAAAATAGTATATTAGATAAGGGACTAAAAAGATGTTGACTTTTCCTCTCTGATTTGCTAATATTCTATAATCAATTTTGCCAGACAATACTTCTTTACCCAAAACAAAAATAGGAGGGACGGTTATAGAGGCCTTGCCCGACACCACCTTTAAGGTACGGCTGGAAGATGGCCGGGAAGTTTTGACGTATTTATCCGGTAAAATGAGAATGAATTATATTAAAGTGATGCTGGGGGATAGAGTAACTATTGAACTTAGCCCTGATGGCACCAGAGGTAGAATTATTTTTAGAGGATGAAAGTACGAGCTTCTGTTAAAAAAATCTGCCGCAATTGTAAAATTGTCCGAAGAAAGGGCAAAATTTTTTGTATTTGCAAAACTAAAAAACATAAGCAAAGACAGGGGTAATTTTAAACAGCGAGCAATATGGCACGAATTTCAGGGATAGTTATCCCGGATAACAAAAAAATAAACATCGCCTTGGCCTACATTTATGGTATCGGGCCGGTGTCCAGTAAATTGATATTAAAATCAGCCGGGATTGAATTTGATAAAAAATCCTCGGAATTAACCGCTGAGGAAATAAACAAGATTCAAAACATTATTGATAAAAATTTCCAAGTAGGAGGAGAACTAAAGCGAGAGATACAAAAAAACATCCAGCGTCTGAAAGAAATCGGTTCTTGGCGGGGTACAAGGCATAACCGCCGGCTACCGATTCACGGAAGAACTAAGACCAACTCCAGAACCATCAGAGGAAACGTCAGAAAAACGATGGGTTCCGGTAGGAAATCAACTGCTGAAAAGACATAAAATTATGGGTAAAAAAAGAATTATAACTAAAGCGGAAACAAAGGACGAACCAGGTGCAGAAAAAGGCGCCCAAGTTTCGGCTTCCAAAAAAGGAGTGAAACGGCAGGTTCTGAAAGGAATCGCCACCATTTTTTCTTCATATAACAATACAATTGTCTCTATCACGGATCAAAAGGGGGAAGTGCTGTCCTGGTCTTCATCCGGTTCGATGGGCTTTAAGGGTGCCAGAAAATCTACTCCTTACGCTGCTACTATTGTTGCCAAGGAGGCATTGGAAAAAGCAAAAAAGTTTAATATTTCAGAATTGTCTATTGCTGTTAAGGGAATAGGCCCCGGACGAGAGGCGGCCATCAGAGCCATTGCCGGAACAGGGTTGACCATAAATTCTTTAATGGATAATACTCCCATCCCTCACGGTGGAGTACGTCCGCCAAAGCCAAGAAGGGTATAATTTAAGGACATAATTTTATGGCACGATATACCGGACCAAGAGAAAAACTGGAAAGACGCATCGGCACCAAGCTCTTTTTGAAAGGGGATCGTTCGCTTTCTCCTAAGTCCGCTATGGTTAGAAAGCCCTACCCGCCTGGCATGCACGGGAAAGCCAAATTTAAAAAATTATCGGAATACGGCCTTCAGTTGCAGTCCAAACAAAAAATTAAAAACATTTACCGTCTTTTGGAAAAAAAGTTTAAGTTTTATGTCAAAGAAGCCATGAAATCCAAAAAAGAGACCACCGCTTTGCTGGTTAAAAATTTGGAACAACGGCTGGACAACACCGTTTATCGCATGGGACTGGCCCAGTCACGAGATCAGGCCCGCCAATTAGTCAACCATGGCCATATTTTAGTAAACAATATAAAAACCGATATCCCCTCATTCCAAGTCAAACAAGGGGATAAAATTAGCGTTCGGGAGGGCAGTAAAAATACGAAATATTTTTCTACTCTGTTGCCTGAATGGTTCCCAAAACACGAAGGTCCCAACTGGATTAAAGTAGAAAAAGAAATTTTTACCGGAACTATCGAAAAAGCACCGGAAATAAACGACAGTGGATTAGAATTTAAAGACCTTCAATCAATTATTGAATTTTATTCTAGGTAACCATTATTAGCTTGCTGTTAATCGTGAGCTAATAATAATAAATATTATGATGATTCAAATGCCGGACAAATTGTCAGTCCTAACTGAAAAAGATAATAAAATGACTTTCGAGCTTTCGCCTCTCTATCCTGGTTATGGCGTAACGGTTGGAAATTCTCTGCGAAGGGTACTTTTGTCGTCTATCGGGGGGGCGGCCATCACCACCGTAAAAATAAAAGGGGTCAGTCATGAATTTTCCTCGATTGAAGGGGTGTTGGAAAATGTGATCGAGATTATCATGAACATCAAAAAGATCCGTCTGAAATCCTTCAGCGACGAGCCGGTTACCATGGAACTTAAGGTAAGCGGAGAAAAAGAAGTTAGAGCCAAGGACATCAAGACCCATCAGGATGTAGAGATAATCAACAAAGAGCAACTGATTGCTACCTTAACCAATAAGAAAGCGGAACTAGAGATAGAATTTACCGCTGAAAAAGGAATTGGTTATGTACCAATAGAACAAAGACAGAAAGAAAAAATCTCCGTAGGCACAATCGCCATTGATGCTCTTTTTTCTCCGGTTAAAAATGCCAACTTTACTGTCGAAAATATTCGGGTGGGCCAAAGAACCGACTACAACAAGCTGGTGTTCGAAGTCGAAACAGATGGAATAATTTCCCCGAGAGAAGCAGTTCGGCAGGGCTTAGGCATCATGTCTAAACATCTTGAGGTTATCAGTAATGAATTAGGAAATAGCGCTAAAGAAATGTCACCACTTGAAACAGCCGATTCAGAAGAAAGCACTGCCGAATCAACAGAAGAGGGCCCCAAGAAAACAAGAAAAAAAGCCAAAAAATAGTTTAGATACTTCGACGGAATGAAACATCATAAAAAAGGAAAAACTTTCGGAAGAGTCAGAAAAGTGCGCGTTGCTTTAATGCGTGATTTAATGCGCGCCTTAATTGAAAAAGAAAAAATTACCACCACTGAGACAAAAGCCAAAGCGCTTCGGCCGAAAATTGAGAAAATTATTACCAGAGGTAAAAAGAAAAATATTTCCAACATGCGTTACTTGTCTTCAGAACTCGGAAATGGCCAGGCCAAAAAGATTTGCGACACCTTATCTCCGCGTTATCAGAACAGAGCAGGAGGTTATACCAGAATTCTAAAAATGGCTCCCCGAAAAAGCGACAACTCTTCCATGGCCATTATAGAATTTGTTAAATAAAGAAAATATGGAACACCAAATTGACGCCACCAACCAAATATTCGGACGATTGGCCAGCAAAGTGGCCGTAATTTTGCGAGGTAAAACAAGGGCCAGTTTTGATCCATCCGTCACGCCAAAAGAAAAAGTGCTAGTTTTTAATATTAAACAATTGCAATTCAGCGGAAAGAAAATGTCCCAGAAAGAATACAATCACTATTCTGGGTACCCGGGAGGAATCAGAACCCGTTACTTGGAAGAAGAATGGGTCAAAAACCCTTCTAAAATTTTTAAAATGACCGTCTACAATATGTTGCCCCAAAATCGACTACGCGACAAAATTATCAAGAATTTAACTGTAAAATAACTAAGCCATGCCCATTAAACCCGCGAAAGCAAAAAAAGAAGAAAAGGGGAAAGAAACTTCGGTTCAAACCGAAGCTAATGTTAGTACAGGAACAGAGAAATACTATGAAGCGATAGGCAGAAGAAAAAGCGCTCAAGCACGCGTAAGAATTTACACGAAAAAATCTTCCGACCAAGCCACAGAGGCAAATGAGAGTGGGCCGGAAGAGAAAGCTATGATTACAATAAACAATCAGGACTACGCTGACTACTTCCACCGGGACAGAGAATTGCAAAACATTGCCGAGTCGCCTTTGAAAAAGCTCAAGTCGATCAATCGCTTTAAAGCTACCATAAAAGTATCCGGGGGCGGAATTCATGGCCAAGCTGAAGCAATCCGCCATGGTTTAGCCAGAGCGTTAACTATGTTTGATCAGAATTTTGCCAAGAAACTAAAAAAATCAGGATATCTAACACGGGACTCCCGAGAAAAAGAACGACGTAAATATGGCCTGAAGAAAGCCCGCAAGGCCCCGCAGTGGGCAAAAAGATAAAAAATACATCCCTCAACGGGATGTATTTTTTAAGGAACATCTATGGCGGCCAGTCCGCTTAGAGCGCTCAATTTAAAAATCTTATCCTGGTTTAAATCGTACCAGGCCTGTTCCTGACTATTTGGGACCAAAATCGTGTACATATTAGCTCCTCCGCGTAAATCTGTTTCTAATACTGTTAAACCATCTTCAAGTTCTAAAAAGACATACCCGCCATTTTTATACCAACTAAATCCTTGAATGTTTTTGGGAACTTTGCCGACTAGTTCCTTTTCTCCTGCTTTTTTCAGGGGCTGGGACTCAGCGTCTTTGATCCATTCGACCCAAAATTCATGGTCATTATGCCACCCCAGTGCCGTATTGTCAGGAGAAATAGCGAATCCTGCAATATTACTATTCGTTAAAGTAATTTGCGAATCCTTTAATAAGTAAAGTCCTGAATCAATTAAAAGATAGTAATCCCCATCCCTATATTCAACTTTTTTGATGATTCCGGCCGGTTTAGAATTGCCCGCAGGAAAACCTCCTAACACCTGCTCGCCCTCTGCATTTAAACCCATTTTTATCAGCTTGGGACCGTCCGAATTAGTCGCCAAGGCAAATATTTCATTTTTATGGATAGAAAAAGAAATTAAATTTTTAGAAATAATTTTACTCTTTAAGTTTCCCGTCGAAAGAACAAACAGATCTTTATCCTTCAAAAAATAAATACCCCCATTTTTTAAAACAGCATTTTCTAAAGAATATTGCCTGGAAAAACCCATGGCTTTAAATGTCTTTTTAGATAAATCAAAATAAAAAACCTTGGATTTGTCATAGACCACTGCTTCTTTGCCTTCTGCGCCCCATAGAACTTTAAGTGTGGCGGAATCCAAAACTATCGGCTCGCTTTTGTAAATTGGCTGACTTCCCCCCACTTCATAAAATGAAACTGAATCTTTTTCCCAATAAATTGCTTTTTGTCCCTCTCGATCAATAAACAGGGGGCTCTTGCCATTGACGGACACCTGTTCGACTTGATTTTGACTAAATAAAACAATTCTGGAAAAGTCGCTAACTAAACCTTCTTTGACTTCAACTTCTTTCTGCCATGAAAAATGTTTGTCTTTTTGAACTTTAACCATGTATTTTCCGGGCAAAAGCTGTTTTTTTGAAAAAGTGTTGTTAAGAAAAGAAGTGCGGCCTTCCGACTCATCATCAATAAAAATCTGGGCTTCCGTATTAGGTTTAAGCACTAGAGATCCGGTTTTGGTTAAAACATTGTTTTTAAAATCATATCTGAATCCAAAGGCAAAAATCAGCACAAGAGTGCTTACTGAAACAAAGAGGGCTACGGCCCAAATAAATAGAACCTTCCTGCTTTGACTAGTCATATGCATTACAAACTTTGTCTATTATACCTAAGTTTATGGTGAATGTAAATGTTGCTTAGTAACTGACTAAAATATAATCTATGAGCATGTTTGTAAAGAAAATTGGCATTGATTTGGGAACCACCAATACTTTGGTTTTTGTGCCGAAAAAAGGAATCATTATCAACGAACCGTCGGTGGTTTCTATTTCCATTTTAGATAATAAAATTATCGCAATCGGTAATGAAGCCAAAGCCATGATCGGTAGAGCGCCTGAAAGTATTATTGTTTCCAGACCGCTTAAAGACGGGGTGATTGCCGACTACCGCGTAACCGAAGCTATGCTTAGGTATTTTATAAAAAAGGCGGTCGGAAAAATTGGAATGGTAAAACCGGAGGTTTTGATCTCCGTCCCGGCCGGCATCACTTCTACTGAACGAAGAGCGGTTATTGAGGCCTCCATGGCGGCCGGAGCCAAGGCATCTTATTTGGTTAAAGAACCGGTCTTGGCGGCCATTGGCGCCAAGGTAGCCATTAACAGTGCCTCCGGAAATATGATTTTAAATATCGGTGGCGGCACAGTGGAAGTGGCTATCATTAGCTTGGGAGGAATAGTAAATGCTTCCTCGGCTAGAGTGGGGGGGAACAAAATAGATGCGGCTATCGTCGATTACATTAAAAAAAAACATGGGCTGGCCATTGGAGACCGCACGGCCGAGCTAATTAAGATCGCCATTGGTAGCGCTGTAAAACAAAGCAATGAAGAAAAAATTAACGTAAGAGGAAGAGATCTGACTACCGGTTATCCAAAAACGGTCGAAATCGGTTCCAATGAAATTACCGAAGCCATGCAAGATCAACTAAGAGAAATAATCCAGACCATTAAAAATGTTCTACAAGATACTCCACCGGAACTTTGTTCTGATATTATCGATAAAGGCATCATCATTTCCGGCGGGGGAGCGCTGTTAAAAAATATCGATACCCTGGTTACCAAAGTCACCGGCGTGTCTTGCCGTATCGCCGACGATCCGCTTCTCTGCGTGGCTAAAGGCACCGGCGTGGTCTTGGACAACTTAGAGGTTTATAAGAAAAATATCATGACTAAAAGATAAGGTACTATATGAAAGATATGAAAGATACGAAAATCGCTTTAGTTCATGATTGGATTTTGGGATTGGGGGGAGCGGAGAGGACGCTAAAAGTTTTGCATGAGATGTTTCCACAAGCCCCGGTTTATACATTTTTCTATGATAAAAAATTCACAGACCGGTTTTTGCCGAACGCAGATATAAGACCATCTTTCATCCAAAACTTATACAAATTAAAAATTCTGAATCACAAACTGTTCCTTCCTTTTCTGCCGATCGCTGCCGAATCATTTGATTTAAGTAATTTCGACTTGGTAATTTCATCCTCCATAGCTTTCTCCAAAGGGTTAATTTTAAAACCGAAAACAAAACATATCTGCTACTGCTACAGCCCGACCAGATTTCTATGGGACTGGCATCAAGAATACAGTAAACAAAACAATAGTTGGATGGTAAAAGTTGTTCAACACTTTTTGAGAATCTGGGACCGACAAGCCGCTAATCGGGTAGATCAATTTGTGGCCATATCTAAAAATGTTCAGCAGCGCATTAAAAAATACTACGGACGCGATGCGACTGTTATTTACCCGCCAGTCGGCGAGTATATATCCTCTCAGGACGCCGATTTTCCCAGCGAGAAAATCGGCTCGCCGTCGTCTGTGGATTTTGTCCGAAGTGAAGAAATTATACTTCGTCCAAACCATGCAATCCACAGCCGACAGCGCCCTCTAGGACATATACTCGCCGACTGGCGGCCGGATTACTTCTTAATCGTTTCTCGTCTTTTTTCGCACAAAAATATAGACATCGCCATCAAGGCATTTAATAAACTAGAGCTGCCTTTGGTGATTATCGGTTCCGGACCTGAATATAGACGGCTCAAAAAAATGGTTAAGAATAAATCTATGATAAAATTACTGGGAGAAGTCACGGACGATGAATTAGGTGATTACTATGCCAATGCTAGGGCCTTTATTATGCCCCAAGAAGAGGACTTTGGCATGACTCCTTTGGAAGCTATGCAATTTGGCAAACCAGTTCTGGCTTTGCGCCAAGGAGGAGCGCTAGAGTATGTTTTGGAAGGAATCAATGGAGAGTTTTTTGACGACCCCCATTCGGCAGTTCTGGCCGACGGCGTCCGCCGGTTAAATGAAAATTTTAAAAATTACAGCCCTTTAGTGACTAAAAAAACTGCGGAAAAATTTTCACGCAGTAGATTTGAAGAAGAAATAAAGAATGTCCTAAATAAAGTTTAATGTTTTAATAATCCTGATAAAGGAAGGTATAAACCACTCGAAAAAATACTAGCGACTATGAGTCCTAAAAAATTGTCACTACTCAATTTTCCTACAACTGCCCCAATAACTACTCCAACACACACGGCAACAAATATCGCCAGAATATTTTTCATATAATATGTCTCCTCATGTTTTTATAATCATCCTCCAGTACAACCGTTCACAAGACACGACCAAGTGCCTTGATTCTATTGGGAAACTTACTTATCCCAATTTCCAAACAATCGTAGTGGACAATGCTTCTGAAAGTACTGAAAAATATAATATAAAAAATCACGTTAAAAGTCAAGGTAATATTGTTGTACTTGAAAATGAAAAAAATCTTGGCTATGCCGGCGGAAATAATGTAGGAATAAAATACGCCCTTGAGCATGGCGCCGACTATGTTTTTATTTTAAATAACGATACGACTGTCGAACCAGATTTACTAAGCAAACTAGTGACCACTACAGAAGAAGACACAAAAGTAGGCATAGTAGGACCAGCCATCAAAGAAGGGGACGGACGAGTAGCTTACTATGGAAAGATCTCTTGGTTAAAAGCAGAATTAAAACATGTTTATAAAAAATCAGAAATACACCCACTCGAAAATTCCCGAGCGAAGAGTCGAGGGTCGAGAGTGGGTGGTATTTCTGATTTTTTAGGACCAAAGGAGTATGTAATCGGGGCGGCTATGCTGATTAAAAAAGAAGTATTGGAAAAGATAGACGGCTTTGATGAGATATATTTCCTATATTTCGAAGACGCCGACCTCTGCCTGCGGGCTCAATTAGCCGGCTATAGGCTCAAAATCGCCCCAGAAACAACGATTTACCACCAAGTGTCTGCCAGCACCTCTGCTCTTGGCAAACCGCTGATTTTACGGTATCATATGAGGAACGCCTTAATATTTAACTCGCTCAACGGCCCTTGGCCGGTTAAGTTCAGTTTGATTTTCTGGTCCGCTTATATTCTGTTGAAAAACTTCGTAAAAGTTTTTCTTTTCCCGGCCAAAGTACCGGCTGGCGAAGCAATCATCGACGGCGTCCTGGATTTTTATAAAAACAGATATGGACAGATAGATTAACGAAACAAATAGTATCTCATTGAGGCGCTGTCGGCTGTGGATTGCACGGTTTGGACGAAGTATAATTTCTTCACTTCGGACAAAATCCACAGACGACGGCGAGCGAAGCGAATCGCTGGTGAGCGAGTGTCCGAAGGAGATACTATTTGTTGAAATTGAATATGTTACGAATTGGTATTGAGTGCCATGCCCTGGAAACCAACAGGTGGGGGGTAGGGCACCACTTAGCAAAACTACTGGAAGAAATATCTATAAAATCTGAACTCGCCAACGAGTTCAGATTTTATCTTTACTTCAAGAGCCATATTCCCAATGATCCTTATTTAAATAACCCAATTTTTGTAAAAAAAGTTCTAAAACTTCCTATCATCGGCCCCTCTTTCAATATTTTTTTTCATATTCTTTTGCCTTTGGCTTATTTTCGAGACCGGCTCAAAGCAGTTTTTTTCGCCAACTTTATGCTGCCGGCTTTTTTTATAGGAAAATCTTTAGTGGTCCTAACCAACGACGTCCATTACGAATATACTCAAGGACAACTGCCTTTCCGCTACAAACTGGCATACCGGCTTTTCGCCAACTGGGCTGCTTGGCATGCCACCAAAATCACCACTTACACAAACTCTGCGAAAGATGAGATAGTAAGGGTGTTTGGGGTTAGTTCGGACAGAATTTCCGTAAATTATTTAGGTATAGATACCAAAGTTATCCACACCCCAGGTCCAACCTTGCGTGTGGATAACTACTTAATGTACGCCGGGCAGGCCTTTGCACGCCGGCGAGCCAAAGAAACTATTCAGGCCTTTGCTATTTTAGCTCCAAAATATCCTGACTTGAAATTGATTCTGGTTGGACAAGACAAATACAATCCTCCGATTTTGAAAAATCTTGTTAAAGAAACAAACCAAAAATTGGGAAGAGAGCGGATTGTTTATTACAGTTACATAGAAAAAGACGAGGAATTACAGAAACTAATTGCCGGAGCAAAATTATTTATTTATCTCTCTTCTTCAGAGGCCTTCGGTCTCCCGCCTCTAGAGGCGTTGGCCACCGGAGTTCCGCCAGTTGTAAAAGAAAATACATTAAATCGAGAACTTTATGAAGGAAATGCTTTTTACGTGAAAAATGAAAAAGACCCGGTTCAAATCGCTGCTGCCTTGGAAAGCGCTTTGGAAAACACAATCCATCAAGAAGAAATAATTAAAAATTCAGAAAAAGTTGTTTCAAAGTTCACTTGGGAAAATCACACTGAAAAGTTTTTAAAAACGATTAGAGAAATAGTCAACGCGAGAGGCTCTCGGGGTACATAGTTTTCGTTTTAATATCTTAAAACAAAAACTGTACTCCTGCGCCTCTGGATGTATGTCTACATTACGCAAACCAATTAATATAGTTTTTCTTATCCAGGTTATGATTGTTTTTTTGGTGGCTTTCGGGATTTGGCCAAGATTCTTAATCATCCCTCTAGCCGCCTTAATTGCTTTTTTTGTTTTATGGACTAATCTTGAAACATCAACTTCTTTTTTCATCCGTTCCATCCCGCTCTTTGTGGCTATTCCTTTCACCGGCTATTTTGACTCTTTTAATATCTGGCGCATTGCCTCCGGATTGATTTTTCTCAAATGGTTCTACAAATCGTCTGGAGGCGGAGTGGGAACAGTTTTTGAGAGCTTGCGGGTCAAAAACTTTGTTCCCCGAAGCCTCACGCGATATCCTGTATCCTTTTTGCTGATTACTTTTCTTTTAACTTCTATCTTATCTTTCTTCGTTGCCGAAAATCTTTTTTCCGGAATCAAAAGAGTAATTTACTTGGTTAACTTAACCCTAATGCCGATTGTTGTATATGATTTGATAAAAAAAAACCACGCCATTACGGAAAAGTTTCTGAGAAGCATTCTTATTTCCGGCGTCATTGTGACCGGCGTTGGATTAATCCAATTAATCAGCGCCTACCTTATGCCTCTTGATGCCTTCTTGGATTTTTGGGGCAACACTGTTCAGCTTGGATTCTACGGCTCACAATGGGCAAGTATCGCCATAGAAGCCAATACCTGGTTCGCTTATTTCGGTGATCAATTGTCTTTACGGATTTTTTCTACTTTCACGGACTCACATTCTTTTCCGGTCTATCTTCTGATGACTATCCCGGCACTATTAGCTATTTCTTTAAATAAAGTTTTTACACAATCTAACCAGAAGCAGAGGTTGATTATCCTACTACCATTTTTTTATCTTTTGGCCATTTTAAGCGGCACCAGAGGTATATGGTTGGCCATTTTGGCCCCACTGTTGGCTTGGCCGGTTTTGGCTAGATTTTTAAAACAGAGAGGAGATATTCCAGGAAAGAAAATTTTAAAAAAACTTGGGTTACTTTTACTGCCCTTTTTTATTCTTTTTGCGGCCGCTTTTCCTATCATGGGTTCAAATCAATTCTGGGTCGAAAAAGAGAATAATCAAATCTTGGCTAAACGGATCCGTTCTATTCTTGATTTAAATGAAACCTCCAATAGCGGACGAGTGGAAATCTGGAAAAAAACCATATCTTCAATAATACGCCACCCGGTGTTAGGAGTGGGGATCGGCAATTTTCCAACAGTTCTTTCCCAGCATACCGATCTAGCCAAGGCGGGCTCTTCTGCCCATAACTTATATCTGCATATTGTCGCCGAAATCGGCCTGATCGGACTGCTGGCCGCCTTGGGTATTTTGGGGATAATTTTAAGAAGAGCATTGATGTTATTCACAGCCAATCAGCCATACACCCACTCGAAAATTCCCGAGCGATCAGTCGAGGGTCGAGAGTGGGTCGGTATGGCTGATTGGCACAGTATTAAAATTTACAGCGCCGCCTTTATCCTTTACAGTTTGTGGATTTTGTTTTATTGTTTAACGGACGCAATTCTCTTTGATGAGCGCATTTTTCTAGTTTTCGCCATAAATTCGTCAATAATTCTGGGGCTCTCTAAAAGTTCTGAAATTCATGCCAAATCCTCTGGTTACAATTAATTTAGTGGTTCTCAATGGCGCAAAGTACATCCGGCATTGTTTAGAAGCGGTCAAAAAACAGACTTACCCTGATCTGGAGGTAAACATCTTTGATAATGGCTCTACCGATAGAACCAAAGAAATTGTCCGCCAAGAATTTCCCCAATTTAATTTAATTGAAAGTTCAAAAAACCTTGGCACCTGGCCGGGACAAGAAAAAGCCATGGAGTCCTCACACGGAAAATATATTGTGGCGCTTTCCGTAGATGTTTTAATGGAACCAACAGCCGTCGAAAAGGCAATAGATATTTTAGAAAAAGATGAGAAGATTGGCGCTCTTGAAGCAAAGATTTTACAATACCACATGGAAGGGGGACAAGTTGTTAAGACCAACCTGATTGACACAATTGGCTTTCAAATTTTCCGTTCCAGACGAGTAATAAACTTGGGACATGGGGAAAAAGATCGTGGCCAATATGACCAGGAAAGAGAGATTTTTGCCGTAGAGGGAGCGGCTCCCATTTTGCGAAAATCCGCCTTAGAAGAAATGCGGGTTTTGGGTGAGATCGCTGACCGGGAGATGTTTTGGTACGGAGACGATTTGGATTTAGCTTGGCGAATGAGATTGTTTGGATGGAAACAGATTTATAGCCCCAAAGTAGTCATGCACCACGACCGCTCTACCACCAAAGGGGTAAGTCGAAAATGGCAGGACTATTTTCTAAGGGTTGGGGACAGAAAAAAAATACCCACTTTAAAAAAACGCCTGGACTGGCGTAACAAACGCTTAGCCAGAATAAAAAATGACTACTGGCAAAACGTCTTTAGAAACTTTTTTGCTATTGCCTGGCGCGAAATACAAGAGCTTGGGTATGTGACTCTTTTCGAACCGGCTGTTTTACTGGAAATACCAAAGCTAATCCGTCTGCTTCCCCGGACTCTCAAAAAAAGACGCATCATCATGGCTAGAGCTAAAGCCGGGCCGAAGGAAATGTCCAAGTGGTTTTTGTAAACTTAGAAATGAGCAAAAAAAAAAAAATTCTATTGTTAGCCGGCTTGATTGTTTTTGTTTACGCAATTTTTTCTCTTGGAAAAAGTTCCAATGTAATCGGATTTTTAAACCGTAATACTTCTGTACGCCCTCCGACTGAAGAAGAAATCGCGACTCTGGATAAGAACTTCCCTCTTCCGGCGGAAGAAGAGAATCGCTGGGATGTTTTAATTTTTGGAATCGGAGGAGCAAATCATATAGATGGGGGGCTACTGACCGACAGTATTATGCTTTTTAGTTTGGATAAAGAAACTAAACTAACCAGTTTAATCTCAATCCCACGAGATATTTACGTCGATCTCCCTGGCATGGCCACGGGAAAAATAAATGAAATATATGAAAAAGGAATAGCCCGTCAAAAAGAGACCGACTTTCCCAAAGAAGCATTTTCTCGTTTAACCGGAGTACACGTTGACAATGTAATCGTGTTTGACTTCAAGGCCTTTCAAGAAATCGTTGACGCTCTGGGAGGAGTAGATATTACTCTCAAGAAACCCTTTGAGGAAAAAGGGCAGTGGGGCTATTCCTTCTCTTTGCCAGAGGGACCAAACCACCTAAACGGGCAGGACGCTCTTTACTTCGTCCGCTCCCGATACAGCACCAGTGACTTTGACCGATCTCTCCGTCAACAGCAAATCTTACTGGCCATTAGGGACAAGGCCTTCAGCGGGGGAGTCCTAAGCAATCCCCTGAAACTTGGCTCTATCTTGAAGAGTTTAAACAAAAACATCGTTACCGACCTGAATATTTTTGATACCGGTAATATTATTAAATTGGCTAATTCATTCGACGCGCAAAAAAAACAGCCGATTCTCGGCCACCTCTCTACCGATAATCTTCTTTATCAGACCTACAAAAATGATATCTACATTCTTCAGCCGCAAAATGACGACTGGGAGATATTTAGGGTTTATTTCAAAAATATTTTTGATTAAATAAACTATCCAGAGGCGGAGGGGAACAGTTTTTGTGAAAGCTTGGAACAAAAACTTTGTTCGCCGGAGGCCTCTTGAGATTATGACTTTATCAATTATTGTAGTCCATTATAAAAATATAGAACTTTTGAAGCTCTGCCTTAAGTCGATAAGGGACTGTTTGGCTGGAGAGGATTTGGATTATGAAACATTGGTAGTCGACTCCTGCGCCCAACCGGAAACAGAGCCAATCTTGTCCGAAGAATTCCCGGAAGCAAAATATTTTCCTTTCAAAAAAAACGTCGGGTATGCCGTTGGGGTTAACTGCGGGATTAAAAATTCCTCCGGCCAATATGTTTTGATTTTAAATCCGGATATTGTGATGACCAAAGAAGCTGTCCCCAAAATGTTGGATTATCTTAGACAGCATCCGGAAGTAGGAATACTGGGACCGCGTCTTTTGGGATTTAACGGACAAATTCAAAATTCCCGCTTCCGATTTTACCGCCCCTGGACTATCATCTATCGACGAACTTTTTTAGGAAAGACCCGCCAAGGCAAACGGGAATTGAGCCATTTTAATTTAAGCCACCTAAATCCGGTTGAACATGCTTATCCGGACTGGATTATGGGATCAGCCATTCTCACCAGCAGATCGGCCATAGAAAAGGTTGGGCTGATGGACGAAAGATTTTTTCTCTATTTTGAAGATGTTGACTGGGCCAGAAGATTTTGGGAAAATGGACTTAAGGTTCTATATTTTCCTGAAGCAGTAATGCTTCATTACCACCAGCGCAGTTCTAAAGCTGGTTTTGATTTTTTGGACTTTTTTCTCCGCAGGGAGACAAGATGGCATATTGCCAGCGCCCTAAAGTATTTCTTTAAACATGGCTGGCGATATAAATCAGGAGAAGAACTGCAACGCCAATATGAACAATCCATCTAGAAGAATAATTTTTATAATTCTGGTAACAGCGCTTTTGGGCGTGGGTTTTTATAGCGGGGCCCAATTTGAAAAATTTAAAACCAGTCGCTCCGCTGAAAATATTGCTAAGGAGATAGTGAATAAAACCGTCGACAAACCGGCTTCGATTGATTTTGGACTGTTTTGGTCTGTTTTAAATAAACTGGAGGAAAAATTTGTAGACCAAGACAAGCTGGCTAATAAAAGAAATCTGGTTTATGGAGCCATCCAAGGAATGGTCAATTCTGCCGGTGATCCTTACACCGTTTTTTTGGAACCGGTAGAAAGCAAAAAATTTGAGGAACAGATCAGCGGATCATTCGGTGGCATTGGTATAGAAATTGGCATGCGCAATAATCTGCTTACCGTCATTACCCCCGTCAAAGGCACCCCCGCTGAAAAGGCCGGCATTCTGACCGGTGACATTATCATAAAAATTGACGATAAAGACGCCACCACTCTACGTATAGACGAGGCGGTATCGCAAATTAGGGGCAAAAAGGGCACAGCTGTAAAATTAAGCATCCAACGGACTGGATTAAAAGAATTAAAGAACTTCTCTATTGTCCGTGATGACATAAAAGTTCCAACGGTTGATTGGAAATTAATAGATGGCAATATTGCACACCTGCAAATCTTTGGCTTCAACCGTACTACCGAAACTGACTTTAACCGAGCTGCCAAAGAAATTCTCTCTTCCAAAGCCGACAGAATTATTCTTGACCTTCGCAATAACCCGGGAGGAATTCTCGACTCTGCCGTTAATATCGCCAGTTGGTTTTTAGATCCCAACCAGACGGTGGTTACAGAAAGATTCGCTGATGGCACTGAAACGGCTCTGCGAACCAATAAATCAGCCGAACTCAAAAAATATCCTATCGTCGTTCTTATCAATAACGGCTCCGCCTCGGCTTCGGAAATTTTAGCGGGAGCACTGCGAGATAATAGGGGAGTAAAATTAATTGGAGAAACCTCCTTCGGCAAAGGTTCAGTTCAGGAGTTAGTGGAATTTCAGACCGAAGCCGGTAAAGCTACTTTGAAAGTAACCATTGCCAAATGGTTCACTCCAAGCGGAGTATCCATCAATGACAATGGCATTAAGCCGGATATCGAAATCAAACGTACCGAAGAAGACATAAACAAAAATCTCGACCCTCAATTAGAAAAAGCGAAAGAAGCAATAAAGTAACATTATTGCATGATAATCTAAAGTGTGGTATTGTCTACTAAATTTGATATTTGAGCCGGAGGTTAGAAATGGAAACATCTGACAATCCCCAGAGAAAAAAGATGTTCCTGGATATTCCAAATGCGGCAGAATTGGCCGGATTTTCTATCCGCCATTTCCGAAGAGTCATTGAAGAAGAGCGGATTCCAATAGTTCAGATCGGGCGTAAATTTTTCATTCTTGGCCGTGACTTTGAAAATTGGCAAGAAACAAGAAGGGACAAACACTGACTAGTATCCACGCCCGGATTTAACCGGGCTTTGTTTTGACAACAACGGTTAATTTTGATAATATAAACCAACATTAATTAGACGTCATGGCTAAAGTTATTTTCTTACAAAACATCAGGAACGTAGCCCAGATAGGGGATATAAAAGAAGTGGCGGATGGTTATGCCCGCAACTTTTTATTGCCCCGAAAATTAGCGGTTTTGGCTACTGACAATACCTTAAAAATAGCCGGGCAACTCAAAGAAAAAAGGGTATTAGAAGCCCAAAAAGAAGAAAGCATGGTTGCCGGATTAATTGAGAAACTGGCTAATTACACTCTAAACATAGAAAGAGCGGCCAATGAAGATGGAACTCTTTATGATGGATTGGATTCGGCCGAGATTTCCGGATATTTAAAAAAGGGGCATTTTTTTATCGAACCAGAACAAGTCATTCTGGAAGCGCCTCTCAAAAAAACCGGCGCCCATGAAGTAGAAGTCGAATTCGGAAAAAATAAAAAGGCGACTCTCAAAATAGAAATTAAAAAACTGGCCGAGTAGCCAGTTTTTTAAAGCACACTAACTATCTTAACTAGTCGGCGTTGGCCGTTGTGTTTGAGCATCTTCTTGGTAGTAAACTTGACATTGCCCTCTTTGACGGCATAGATAGTGTCATCTTTCCCCAAACGAACACCCGCTCCAGGAACGACTTTGGTACCACGTTGACGGATAATCACACTGCCTATCTTAGCTTTTTGGCCTCCAGACAGCTTTACCCCCAAATACTTGGGTCGGGAATCTTTTCCATATCTTCCTGCTCCTACCGCCTTTGTATGCGCCATAATTCATTTAGAACTTGAGCAAATGCTTAAGTTCTACTAGAGTATTGTAATATTCCCTATGTTACCAAAATTATTAGAATTTATCAAGACTAGGCAGTCGGAGATAGTTTTGGCTATTTCTGTGGTTTTAATAGCCGTTATCGCCTTTGCAAGTGGTAGAATCTCAACCATTGGCCGGCTAAATTATCCTCTGGAAATAAAGTACGCTCCAGCAGCCATAACCAAGACAGAACCTTCGCCCAAGGAAAATAAGGCAGCTATCGATCTCCGTGTCGTTGCTTCGAAAAACTCTACTTTGTACCATTTTCTCTGGTGCTCCGGGGCCAAAAGAATAAAAGAGGAAAATAAAATAACTTTCAACAACGAACAGGAAGCGCAGAGTAGGGGATATAAACTTGCCTCTAACTGCGAAAAGTAACCCAACGATAAGTTATCCACAAAATTTCCATATCAAATAGCAGTATGAACTGCTATTTTAATTTACAAAGAACCTTAACAAGGGGATACGAGTATGAATCTTTTCTTTAAAGATGCGCGGCCCCTTGATGAACTTATCGAGGAGGTAAGCCAGTGCTCATTAGAATTCAAATTCTGGGCCCAAGCAACCGTAAAGACAGGGTGGCTTGATCGAATTGTTCAAATCCTAATCCTTAACGGAAAAGCCGACGATAAAAAACAAGCCATCGAGTATCTCCAAAAATTGAGTATCCAAAAAAAGTGGTCAGACCCAAAAATTGCCAAAAGCGACTTCACTGGAAAAACCAGCCGAGAACCTTTCAGGTTACTCGAACAGAAACTGGGAGTTTATCGGAAAACTGACGAGAATATTTACCGACATTATGGAATTGTCGGCCATCAAGCCGTAAGCAAGTTAATGTCGGGGAATATTCCCAGCTACCAAAACAATATTCCTACTCCTGAAAAACAAAACCTTTCTAGTCAAATAGGTATTTTTGAGACAGAAGCAAATGTCTCTTTCCAGCCGCTGCTTTTTAACTCTGAAGAACTAAATCCCTTCGGTATTTTTTTTCAAGAAATACTTCAAGGAAATAAAATCAGTCCAAAATTAAAAACTTAAATAAAAGAAACTTGGGAAAAAATAATAAAGCTCACCGAACATCATTCAAATTGGATGACTTTATACAACGCCGTTTGGCTATTGATCCCGGAATTAGAAACACGCCTAACTCCTATTTTTCAAAGTTATCTCAAAAATCTTAAAAACTTT
>JAUYPS010000023.1 GCA_030695705.1 bacterium
ACTCACCGAAAGGCAACCTTGGACTCCCAAGGGTATTTGGGGGCATAAAGATCCGGCTGAAATGACTTTAGAAGAAAAGGAACAGATGCTTGAAAAAGCCAAGTATTCTGGCCCATTGACTACTGCTTACTGGGAAAATGAAATTGCTGGCCATAAATTTAAGCCGGACAGAGAAGAAGCGGAGTCCTTAAGAAGGAGGGTTCAGGAATTGGAAGAGGAAAATAAAAAGCTGAAAGCGGAGATTAACCGTCCGGTTGAAATATCTCAAGGAGCCGGTCCGGCCGAAACAGAGTCGGAGCAAACCGAAATGAACCAAGCCCTGCTCCAGACGAACAAGGAGGAGTTGAAAGAAAAAAAGAAGGGTATTGGCCAAAGATTCAAAGAAGGGGTGGTTATTGAATCCGAAGCACTAGAAAGACCAGCTGATGGACTAGCAACAAAAGAGCCGGTGCCAGAAACGGGATCAGCGGAAAAACCGGCTGAGAATGCGGCCGAAGTTCATCCGGATGACAGAGATAGACAAATTGAGGAATTACGAAGAAAAATCAAAGATTTGAGAGAAGAAAGATATAAAAGGAGCAGAGCAACGGGCGTAATTGGGCAGACCAAAATTGAAGAGGAATATGCTCCGCAGATTAAAGAACTGGAGAATAGAATCAAAGAATTGGAACGCGGCGAGAAGTCGAAAATAACCGGCCGAGGAGTAGCTGGGTTTTTTGCCGAAAGGGCCAAGGGTTTTCTCGGTGGATTTGGCTGGTGGGAAGCGCATCAGGCGGAGAAATTCCGTTTGGGCACTAAAGAAACCGGCCAACAGCTGAATGCCGAAGCGATGTTGTTGCAACAAGAAGAAGGATTGTTGGATTTAAATGCCGCTTGGGAAGAGGCGCAAGAAACGGAAGCCCAAAGAGAAGAAACAGAAAAGGAATTATTAGAAATAGGGATTGAAGAAAAAGACGCCCGGCACTTGGCCGTAGAAACTATCTCGGATCAAATTTCCGGAAAGAAAAAAGAGCGCAACCGACAATTGGAAGATGAGATGGTTGCCGGAGCTCTGGCTAAACTGGAAGAAGAATTAAAAAAGAAGTCCCGGGTTCAAGAATACATGGCTGCTCATGGTGGCAAAGTAATCACTCTCGAAAAAATGCGGGAAGTGGAAAAAAGAATCAGAGAAGAAATTGGCAAATTGCGCAAGGGTCAGGTGAAGAAGGATTTTGTCGATTTTGTGAAATTGTCACGGCAATCTCTTGATAGAAAATGGTGGACTCGGTATGTTTATACAGGATTAGACGCTGTTTTGGCCGGGCTGATGGTAAAATGGATTGCGGGAAAATACCTTGGGACGGGAGTGGAAAAAGCAGCTGAAGCGATTGGCGGCGGAGGAGTAAGCGGTGCCGAACAAACTCTCGAGATAGCTATGAAAGATACCGTCTGGGGAGAAACTAAAAGATTTTTAATAGAACGGGGATTGACTAGCCCCGGCGATGCCGACATTTTGAAATATGCCAGAATGGTGGCGGAAGATAGCAGTGTAGCGGTCAAAGAATGGGGATTGGAAGGCCAAATTTTAGATAAGCAAATGCCGGGAGGGTATTTGCTTAAGTTTGGCCGGGTAGCGGCAGAATTAGCAAAATTAGGATTATAAATTTGATAAGATGAACGAAATTATTCAAAAAGAATTGCAGGAAAAGCTAGGCCAGTTACTGGCCGAGTCGCCTTTGGCGGAGGAATTGAAAAAGACGATTTTAGACGGCATGGATAAGTTGCCGGAGTATCTTATTTTTGATTTACTAGATGCCTTGGAAAAAGAAAAGATCGAATTGGAAAGAATTGCGGAGGAAATCGGAGCTTATCTGGAACAGCAGGATGGGGACTGGCTGAAACTCGAAGAAAAACAGCAGGAGGCGGCAAATAATATCGTCGACCAAGAATTACAGAAAATTGAAGACGAAGTTGGTTTGGAAGAAGCCAGAGAAACTTTGTAAAACAAAAGAGCCGAGCAGTGTATACTGCTCGGCTCTTTTGTTTTACTTTTACCGCATGTTATAATTATGAATATGGAAAATCCTACTCTCGAACAAGAAATTGCAGATATTGAAAAAAGATTGGCGGAAAAAAAAGCCGAATTAGGGAAAGAAGAACTGGGCGTGGCTCTGAAAGAGCAAGTTCAGGAGAAAGTCCCCGAGTATCAGCCGTCTCCGGCTCCAGTTGTGCCAATACAAGAACCTTTTCAAACTATTCCTTCCGCTCCTCCGGTGCCGGTAGCCGAACTCCCTTCTTATCTTTCGGACGAACTAAAAAACAAAGTCCAGGAATTGGTTAATATGGCTTTTGCCAAAAGCATTGAAGAAGCAGTCAAAGAAGCTTCTAAATTAAATAATCCCGCCCTGATTGATGCTTTCCACGATGTTTTAGTCGATCAGCTTTATAATACTTTAATTGAAAGAGGTAAACTTCTCAAAATATAAATATGCCTGCTTTTCCAGAATTAAAAAAGATAGAGAAAATAATTCCAGAAGAAGAATCAGCCGGAAACTCTAACCAGGAGAATTCGCTTGAATTTGAAACGGAAGGACAGACCGAAAATATGGGGCTCCGTACCATCGGTTTCTTAAAAGGCGGACATATTGATATCCCTGATTTGGGCAAGTTTAATCCCCAGCAAGAAATAGATCGGTTTAGGCAATCCGAAAAAGGATATCTTGATTTGCCAGATTTCAAAAGCAAGCTAAGAACTTTTAGAGAAAACTTGTCCAAAGCCCAATGGGACTTTGAAAAACTGCTCAAGGAAAACCAGGAAAAAGATCTGGATTGGCTTTATGAAGAAATGCTGCGGATTTTGAGAAGGCATTCCGTCCAATCACAAGAACCTCAATTTACCAATGCACTCGATAAATTTATGGAAATACGCCGAAATATCAAAACAGTGGTTGTCGATTATAAAAAAAGATTCGGAGAAAATTGGGAAGTGGAATTGTTTGGAAGTCTTTGGGGCCGTCCACCCAGAGGAAAAGTGGAGGTAGAAATTATGCCAATTAACTTATATTTTCATATTTACAATCGCCAAGATTATGTGTTGGCCAATCAAGGGGCGGAAGAAAATAGCCAAAATGTGATTTTTGGACTTCAATCTGCGGGAGCCAGTTTAACTTACGCCATGCCGCTACCCCTTCTCAATGATCTTATTCTTATTGAAAACTCAAGCTTTGGTTTAACCCCTTCAGAAAAAGAGGCTATCCCCATCCACGAAGAAGAGCATGCCATCCATAAACTTTATCCCTCAAAGACGATGGTTAAATATGAGGAAAGTTTAGTTGCTTCTACTCAATTAGGCGGGGAGGTTGGCTTGGAACAATTTTCAAAGATTAGCCAAAGGCATGCGAAACGGCAAAGTTTGTATTGGGAAAAAGGCGCCAAAAGTGAAGTTTTGGCCTATTTAAAAGACAAGCGGCTATCCCTAAAAAATATAGAAAACACCCTGGTGTCTTCAGATTTATACAATTATTTCGCCGTTGAACTTGAGGATCAGGTTAATCGCTTTACGGAACACTTTAAGCGCTATGGAGTGGCGGTGAAATCGGAAACGGGAGACGGTCAATTGAGTGAGCAAGAAATGATAGAGTCGTTTGTCGAGGCTTTGGAAAAAAGCTGGGAATTTTATAAATTAAGAATAGGTAAAGCCGTTTCGGCGGCGGAAGCATTGCTTGAAGAGTATGTTAATCGCTATGGAGAGGAAGAAGGACGGGCAAAAATTTTGCGCATTTTGAGCCAAGAGCCTTTGAATAAATGGCATCGTTTGTCCAAATTAATGCTTAATTCCTAAATTTTTGTGGATTCCATAATTTTATCTCTAGTTTTTATCATTGTCTTCGGTATCGTTCTTCTGGCCGGTTTTGTCGTATTGGGAAGTTTTAAAACAAAAGGAAGGATGCAAAGAGCTCTGAATGCGACTCTGTTTTTGGTTAAAGTTCCCCGGGAAGCGGCCTCTTCGGCAAATTCAGGGCAAGCTAAAAACGAAAAGGAACTAATCAGCATTGCCGAGCAGATGATTTCCGGTTTTTCCAATCTCCATTCTAAGGGCTGGAATAAATTTTTATACGGCGAACCGTATGTTGTTTTAGAAATTGCGGTGCATCATATTGGAGAAGAAACCCATTTTTATATCTCCGTACCTAAATCCAGCAAGGATATAATTGAAAAACAATTATATGGGCTTTATCCGCAAGCGGAGGTTAGCAGAATTCCGGATTACAATATTTTCAATTCTCAGGGAGCGGTGGCGGGAACTTATTTAAGCTATTCCGGGAATCCAATCTTGCCTTTTAAGACCTATCAGAAAATGGAAACAGATCCGATTGGAGGGATTCTGACGGCCATGTCTAAACTGGAGGGGGAAACCGAGGGGGCGGCTTTGCAGATTTTGATCCGTCCGACTCATGCCAGCGGGCAAAAATCTTTAGCAGAAAAGACGGCTAGGGAAATGCAATCCGGGTACCAATTTAAGGAAGCGCTAAAACGCGCGCAACATCCTCCTGCTCCGAAAAAGCCGGATCCGAACAAGCCCCCCGAACCGGAAAAGCCGCGGATAGTTACTCCGGCCGATGATGAAATCATTAAATCAATCACGGCCAAAGCCGGCAAACAGAATTTTGATACAAACATCCGTTTACTTACTTCTGCCGGTTCGGAAGCCAGAGCTCAACAATTGCTTCAGGACTTTGAAGGAGCTTTGGCACAGTTTTCCGCTCCCGATTTGAACTCTTTGAAACCAGTTAAGTTGGTCGGCTCTGCTTTAAACAAACTGGTTTATAATTTTTCCTTCCGCCTTTTCGATGAACGGCAAAAACTGGTGATGTCCACGGAGGAAGTGGCTAGCTTATATCATTTTCCACTAAACAGCACGTCTGCTCCGCGGGTCAATTTCTTAAAAGCTAAACCATCAGAACCACCGGCTAACTTGCCGGAACAAGGGATTGTGATTGGTAAAAATATTTTCCGGGGGCAGGAAAAAATCGTGCGCATGACTGACGAAGATCGCCGCCGGCACTTATATATCATCGGGCAGACAGGCACCGGCAAGTCTGTCTTTATGAAAAGCATGCTGCGTCAGGATATGGAAAACGGCAAGGGAGTTTGTCTGATTGATCCTCATGGTGAATTTGCCGAATTTGCGCTTTCCGTTGTCCCCAAAGAAAGAGCCGAAGATGTGATTTACTTTGATCCGGGGAATATTTCCCGTCCTTTGGGATTAAACATGCTGGAGATTGATCCGACCCATCCGGAACAAAAAACGATGGTGATCGACGAACTGTTTGGAATTTTCGATAAACTATATGACCTTAAAACTACCGGGGGACCAATGTTTGAAAAGTATTTTAAGAATGCCGCTTTGCTTTTGCTCGATGACTACACTAATGAAATTCCCGTCCTAGCCGATATCTCCCGAGTATTGGTAGATGACAAGTTCCGTGCCGAAAAACTAAGCCGGGAAACTAATCCTTTAGTTAAACAATTTTGGCAACTGGAAGCGGAGAAAGCCGGCGGAGAATCAAGTTTAGCCAATATGGCACCTTATATTTCTTCCAAAATCACCTCTTTTATTTTCAACGAATTTCTGCGCCCGATTATCAATCAGCCGAAAAGCGCTTTCAACTTTCGTGAGGTGATGGATAATAAAAAGATTTTGATCGTCAATTTGTCCAAAGGGCGGATTGGGAATATCAATGCCAATTTATTAGGAATGATTATTGTGGGCAAACTTTTAATGGCCGCTTTATCGCGGGCGGACAATGCCTCTTTTGATTTTCCGGATATGTATCTCTATATTGATGAGTTTCAAAACTTTACCACCGACAGCATCTCCACCATTTTATCCGAGGCGCGCAAGTACCGTCTGGACTTGATTATTGCCCATCAGTTTACCAAACAGCTTAAAGAGGGAATCCGCGATGCGGTTTTTGGCAACGTCGGCTCAATGACTGTTTTTCGAATCAGTCCGGACGATGCCGAGTTTATGAAAAACAAATTCGAGCCGGTTTTTTCCGCCCAGGATTTAATGAGTATCGACAATCTAAATGCTTATGTTAATCTGCTTATCAACGGTCAGACGGCCAGGCCGTTCAATATTAAAGTAGATACGGAAAATGTCTTCGGTGCCGGTTCGGTGGAAACAGCCAAAGCGATTAAAGATATTTCTTCCATAAAATTCGGCCGTCCGAGAGAAGAAGTGGAAAAAGAACTTCAACAGAAATATGGGCAATAAAATGTTTACTAAAAAAGATTTTTACTTTTCAGTATTTACCGGGACAGGGGCAGGCTTAATTGCCTGGCGGATTTTTAATTTTTTGGGTTTTCCTGGTCTGGTAATGGCTACGGAAGGAGCGGTTATTTTATCCAGTGTTTGGCTGGTTTTAATTGTGCCGATTCTCTGGATAATCGGAGTTAATCTCGGATATTTTTTAGGAAGATATGTCGGATTTTTCAGCCAATTCGGAAAATTCGCCGCTATTGGCTTTACCAATGCCGCGGTAGATTTCGGAGTACTTAATTATCTTATTTTCCTTAGCGGAATCACAGGAGGAGGATATTATTCTATCTTTAAAACTACCTCATTTTTAGTCGCCCTGATCAATAGTTATCTTCTAAATAAATATTGGGCCTTTGAAGCCGGAAGAAGCAGTGGTGGCGGCATAGAATTTGTAAAATTCGCCAGTGTGGCGACAGTGGTCCTTTTGCTCAATGTAGGCGTAGCTTCATATATTGTAAATTCCGTAAGTCCCATGTTTGGGTTTACTTTAGAGGTCTGGGCCAATGTCGGCGCCGTAGCCGGCGCTGCCTCCGCTTTGATTCTTTCTTTTATCGGATTTAAACTCTTGGTATTCAAAACAAAAGTAAGTTTGAGCTAAGTGTTTGTTGCTTCTGAGGCGCTATGAGCTGTGGATTGCATGGTTTGGACGAAGTATAATATTTTTCACTTCGGACAAAATCCACAACGAATGGCGATTGAGCGGAAACGCTGGTGGAGCGAAAGTCCGAAGAAGCAATAAATACGGAGCTGATTAAAATGGTTTTATATCGCAAATACCGTCCCAAAAACTTTGCTGAAGTGGTCGGTCAAGAACATGTCGTTGAGACATTACAAGGAGCAATCCAAACCGGCCGCTTGGCTCACGCCTATCTTTTTACCGGTCCTCGCGGAACCGGTAAAACCTCTTTGGCTCGTTTGCTGGCCAAGGCGGTTAATTGCGACCGAGCGGGCGGTCAAACGGATGCTTGCGCTGTTTGTGACTCCTGCAAAGAAGTGGAAGAAGGCCGGGCCATGGACTTGATCGAAATAGACGCCGCTTCTAACCGAGGAATTGACGATATCAGGGCTTTGCGAGAAGGAACACGTTTCTCGTCTATGAATTCCGGCAAATACAAAGTATATGTAATTGATGAATGCCATCAGTTATCTAAAGACGCCTCCAATGCTCTTTTGAAGACCCTGGAGGAACCGCCGGCTAAAACCATTTTTATCTTAGCCACCACCGAACCGCACAAGGTCTTACCCACCATTGTTTCTCGGGTCCAAAAATTCGATTTCAAAAAATTAAACACCGATCAGATTATTTTCAAACTTGATCGTATT
>JAUYPS010000025.1 GCA_030695705.1 bacterium
CATACATCATGGGTATTGACAACTCCGATACAGACAAATTCAAAATCAGCTATTCGACAACTCAAGGATCAGGTGTTTTAGGTACGAACGACAGATTGGTCATAGATTCAGACGGCAACATCGGCATCGGGACGACGGGGCCGGGAACTTTGCTTCATGTTTACGGCACTACTTCGGGCACAGATGCTGTGCTTAGAGTTGAGCACTCTGCAACTGCCGGCGTTGATAAGGCCGGGATTAATATCCTCTCACCTGATTCTGATGCCTATATTTATTTTCGAGGCGATGGCAATAGCGATGCTAATACTTTCACTATAGGACAACCTGACGGATTTACTCGGCTTGACTTTACGGCTGCTGGTGGACTTTTGGATGAAGCCGCCAAAATGACTATTTTACAAGACGGCAACGTCGGCATCGGGACGACGACACCGGGCAAGACGTTAGATGTGGTTGGCACAGGAAATATAAGCGGCACCCTGGGCGTCGGTGGTCTTTTTACTGGTTCTGGCTTTGGAACGAATGCTTTTACATCAGGTTCCAATGCAGTCAATAGACTTAATATTGAAAACACAACCAGTGACACTGCCGCCATCGCCCAATTACAAATCATCGGTGGAAGCAATACAGCCCAGTTCAATTCCTATACGCAGGGTTTTACCACATCAGGTTCCGCGATTGCTGCATCTCTTAGAATTTTGAATGACGGTGCTGGCGGCATTTCTCTTGCTGCTACAAATGCTTCTGGCCCAATACGCTTTTATACCGGGGGTACAACGGAGATGGTCAGGATAGATTCCTCCGGCAACGTCGGTATCGGGACGACGACTATTGGTGCAATGCTCGATGTCCAAGGTACTATTGAAGGCAATTTTGCGGATAGCGCGAATTCCACCACTCTTTGCGCTGATACCAACGCCACCACAAATACTGATATTGTACAGTGCTCCGGCTCTGACATTGCCGAGTGGATGCCGGGCGATGGTGCGGTCGAAGAAGGAGACATTGTTTCCGCTATTACTCGTCCTGACTGGTTCCCTCTTATAGAACAGCCTGATTGGACCGAGACCGACCCCAACGAACCCTTCATCATCACCAAAAGCTCGGGTTCGTATCAACATCAGATGGTCGGCATCTACAGTACTTCCGGTACCCGTTTCGGTAAGCAACATACTCAATACCATGTCCCCATCGCCCTCGCCGGCCGCGTCCCCGTCAAGGTCAGTCTTGAGAACGGCCCCATTACGATCGGAGATAAGATAACTTCCTCTCCGACACTACGAGGGGTAGGTATGAAGGCCACTGAAGCAGGCATGACCGTGGGTATCGCTCTTCAATCTCTGGATTCTATCTCAT
The DNA here is from genome assembly GCA_030695705.1 of bacterium. Taxonomy (GTDB): domain Bacteria; phylum Patescibacteriota; class Minisyncoccia; order 2-02-FULL-40-12; family IGHO2-12-FULL-4; genus JAUYPS01. The sequence continues at coordinate 1,357 of JAUYPS010000025.1, forward strand.
CCGGTTCCTATCAGAAGATCATGGTGTTCATGGCCCCGGGCTGGCATGGCGGAGATATATCAGCCTCTGCCGCAAGTGATGTTGATCTTCTGAAGGTTCAGATGGCTTTGCTTTCCATGACGGTGGAAGAATTGATGGAGCAGAATGGGGTAACGGTAACTTCGTCCGGAATAGTTTCGACCAGCTCACTACAAGCCGGAGTTGGGGATGCCTTGGCTCAATTGGCTTCGGCGGCTATTACTACCGTGCAAAGAATCTGGGCAACGGGGGATATGATTGCGGAAGGAGCGAAAAAGACCTACTTCAAAGCGGCGGACGCTTTGGTTTTGCAGTTGGGCGAGTTTGATTTGTCGATTGCGGCTTCCAGTTGGTTGTCGCGGGAAGTGATGATTTCTCCGAAAGCAGATGATGCCACCCGCGCTACTTTCAGCGGACCGGGGGCGCAGGCGGCGGATCAGTCCAAGGTGGACTTGCTAGAAAATGGAAGCTACTTGGCAACTTACGGAGTGGATTCCACCAGAGGAGAGATTCAGCTTTCCGGCACATCCAAGTTATCGTATGGCGAGGCGAAAGTTTACTTTGATTATTCTTTCACCTCGGTTATCTCTGAAACGGCACCGATCAGAATATTTCTGACCCCGACTTCAAATATGATCGGTCAGTTGTACGTGGCCACCAAAACCCCTTATGGATTTATCGCCAAGACCTTGAATGGCGCCGCCGATGGAGTGGAGTTTGACTGGCTGGTGGTCGCCAGACGTAAAGGATTTGAGGATACTGTTTCACCCACACCGGATCCAACTCCGGAACCTACTCCTGCTCCAAGCGAGAGTCCGACTCCGACTCCAACTCCAACTCCAACTCCGGAACCATCTCTATCTCCATCTCCTGAACCGACACCCAGTCCGACTCCAGAGCCGACAGCTTCGCCCACACCAGAACCATTCCCATCACCGAGCGAAACCCCTAGTCCAACCCCTGAACCTACCCCCGAATCAGAACCGCTGACCTCTCCGAACCCTGTTTCTCTAACCGCCAGCAGTTAGGTTGGGAATAGATTTATGAACAACTTATCAACATTGATAGTTGAGGTTTAAAGATATAAAATTTAACAGGTAGTTATAATAAAGCATAAAGCATGAGGAGGGATGGGATTTGATTTAGCGCCTTGGAACGCCGCTGGATCAAGGATCATGCCTACTTAAAATTATGTGGAATCCTTTTAAGAAGGAGGATGCCAGTTTAACGGACTATGTAAGTGGCGAGTTCAATCAGGGTGAACTGTCTGATGATTTTCATCCTTCCTTGGCGGTGGACGAGGAGCCGAGTGTGCCATTAGAGCAACTCGAGCAGGAGAGAGTGTCGGTTAAATTAAAACAGGTAATCCGCGGGATGCTTTTGGTTTTGGCTTTTTTGGTGCCGATTTTTATGGTGCCACTTACCGCCACCGGCAACGTGCTAGCTTTAGACAAACAGGTCTTGATTTACGGTTTGGTAATGGTCAGCGTGATTTTGTGGTTGGTCATGATCGTCCGTCAAGGAGGAGTGCGGTTTAAAATGAGCGGACTAGAGTGGGGAATTTTGGCTTTTCTGGGAACCGGATTACTGGCGGCAATTTTTTCTGATCAGGTCTACCGCAGTTTTATTTCCAGCCGCGGTTTTGTCGTTTCCACCAGTTTGGCGGTGTTTGCTTTTTTGCTTTTGAATTTTTTTGAAAAACGAGAGGTTGGCCGATTGGTTAATTATTTTATAACCGGCTGTTTTCTGGCGGTACTTAGCGGGGTACTTTCTTTGTACGGTGTTCCTGTCTTTGGCTGGATTTCTTATTTGTCTTATGAAGGTCTAACTTTGGGTCCGCAGTTTAATACGGTTGGTTCGGTCAATAACTTGGGGGCCTTGGCCGTGCTTTTGCTGGTTACGATCTTATCTTCTTATTTCAGTTCCGCTCCGCGTGAGCACACTTTTTTTCCTGAGCAAGCTGGCGGTCGGTCCAGCTGGCTGATGCCGGCGGTAAAGATAGGGGGAGCAGTATCCTCTATAATTTTATTATTGATTGTTAACTGGTGGGCGTTTTACACGGTCTTGGTGGTGGGAATGGCGGGGATTATTATCGGACCGGGACTGGCGCAAAGTTATCTGGGAGTAAGAGTCAAATTCAAAACGGTTAATTTAGTTGGGCCCTTGGTGATTTTAGTGCTGACTTTGCTTCTTTTGGTCAGCAACCGTTATATTGGATTTAACTTTCCGGGGCGGGGAAATCTGCCGGTGGAGGTGGCTATTTCTCAAAGAGGTTCATATGAAATTGCCAAAGGAGTGTTATCTACCAAGTTGCCTTTTGGGGTTGGTCAGGATAATTTTTCCATGGCCTTTGACCAATACAAACCATCTGGGATTAACGGCAGTACTTTTTGGAGTACTCGTTTTGGGAGCGCTACTTCTGAATTATGGAATTTAATTGTGCAGACCGGATTGGTAGGAATAGCCGGTTTTGTTTTTTTGCTTTTCTATATTTTTCGTTCACCTTTCAAAAAAGGAGCATTTGACTCGGAAGGAGCCGGTAATTGGCTGATAGTCATGCCGGTATTTATTGCCTCTCTGACCCTTTTCTTGTTGTATCCGTTTAGTATTGTTTTAAATTTTGTTTTTTGGTTCCTAATCGGACTTTGGGCGATTTTGTCGGACGGATGGCGCCGGAAGAGCGGCTAGTGGTGAGAATAGACGACGTTTCTTTGCGGTCTGTTTTTTCCTCTCTTGGTTTTGTGCTTGCGCTGATTTTCGGTTTAGTGGGCGGTTACTTGGTTTTTCAAAAATATCAGGGAGAATTATATTTTGCCAAAGCGGCTCGTATCAACTTGGCTTCCGCGGCCGAACTTGATAAAGCAACCGAGCTTCTTACCAGTGCTGTTAACGCTAACCAAAGCGAGGATCGCTACTTGAGCAGTTTGGCGCAGTTATTATTAAGAAAAATAAATCTTGAAGTAAACAACAAAACAGATAAGCCGGAAGAAGTGGCGGCGCGTTTCCAAAATTTAACTCGTTCTGTTTTGCAAGTGGCCAACCAAATGACTGTTAATCATCCCAATGATGCCTCCAATTGGTCCAATGCCGGATTTGTCTATGAAAATCTTTTCGGTTTGGTGGGCGGAGCGGATCAAGCGGCCTTGAATTCTTATGGCGAATATCTCAAGAGAGCGTCGAAAGATCCTTCAGGATATGTTCGGGTGGGCATGCTTTACTTAAGGAGAGCTGATGCTAACAGCAGTACTTTAGCCGAAGCGCGCCGCAAACAGCAGAAAATTGAAAATGAACAGGAAGTGGTCAAACAAATTGCCACGGACTACAAGAGCGCCGAAGAAAACTACAAAAAAGCCATAGAATTAAAGAGGGACTTGGCCACTGCTTTGTATCACCTGGGAGTAGTTTATGACCGGCAGGCGCAGATTAAAAATGCCATCAAACAACTTGAGTTAACTAAACTTTTGGAGCAGAATAACCCGGGACTGGCTTTTGAACTCGGTTTGCTTTATTATCGGGATAACCAGAAAGACAACGCCCTTTCAGAAATGGCCCGGGCAGTGAATTTATCAAAGGATTACGCCAATGCCCGATGGTATCTGGCCTTAATTTTGGAAGAAAAAGGAGAAATTGATTTGGCGGTTGGCCAGTTGCAAGCCATCTTAAATATCGAACAAAATAAAGACAACCAGACGGTTTTAGACAAACTAGCTGCCCTGGAAGCGGGTAAACGAGAAATCCCTCCGGGTAAGGTGACCAACAAACTCCCTCTGGAATAGCGGTCAAAAATAATGAAAAGATTAGAAGGAAAAAATTACCAAATTTTTATCGCAATTGCTCTGGCAATTGCGATTTTTTGGCCGGCCTGGCTGATTTACCGGCCTTTGCAAAGCGTTTCTGAAGAGAAGGTTGAATTTGTTATCTCAAAAGGTGACAGTTCGGCCAAAGTAGCTCGTCTTCTGGCAGAGCAAAACATTGTCCGCAACCGTTTTCTTTTTATTTTTTATGTTCTGGCTACCGGCCAAGAAAAAAAGTTTCAAGCCGGTCGTTATCTGCTTTCTTCGGCTATGAACATTCCACAAATTGTTGGCGTGTTTTCCGGTGGACTGGCTGAGACGGACGATGTTGTCGTAACTATTCCGGAGGGCTTTAATATTTTTGAGATTGATCAAAAAATTGCGGCGAGCGGTTTGACTGATCCGGGGGAGTTTTTTACTGAAGCAGTTCGCCAGGATTTAGAGGGTTATCTTTTTCCCGACACTTATCGGTTTAATAAAGAAGAAACGGTCAATGGGGTTATCCAAAAAATTCGGGCTAATTTTGACGAAAAAGTTAGGCAAAAAATTAACCGTGATCAACTAGTCGTCGCTTCGCTGCTGGAAAAAGAAGTGCGTGAACCGCGGGAGATGGCTTTGGTAGCCGGCATTATTTACAAGCGTCTGGAGTTGGAAATGCTTTTACAGATTGACGCTTCGGTTACTTACGGAGCATGTCTGGAGCGGGCGGAGCAGCAGAGCGTTTACAAATTTTGCGATGTTTCTAAAATAGGCGTGGCGAATTTTTTGAAAGATGATTCTCTATACAACACATACCTTCGCCCCGGCTTACCGGCCGGACCGATTAGCAATCCGGGATTGGAAGCCATTAAGGCCGTTCTCAATCCGGAGAAAAGCGATTACCTGTTTTATCTTTCGGCCTGCTCCGACGGCCGGACCATTTTCAGCCGCACCGCCGCCGAACACGAACAGAACCGCATTAAGTACTTGAGATAGACTTACACGGCTGCCCTGTATATACAGGGCAGCCGTGTAAGTCTATCTCAAGTACTTAATGCGGTTCTGTTCGTGTTCGGCGGCGGTGCGGC
>JAUYPS010000030.1 GCA_030695705.1 bacterium
ATGGGCGGAAAGATTTCCAAACTGGGGCATTGCAAAAAGCCATTTTTTAAAGGGCCGTCAAAAGAGTGGACACAGTGGGGAGTGATCGGCCACATGTCATGAAAAGTCCAGATGATGGGCTTTAATTTGGATATTTTTTTAAGAGTATTGAGATTAAAATAGTAACTATGCAGGTTGTGGCAGTGGATTAAATCCGCTTTTCGGAATGCTTCAGTTTTGATTATTTTATCGGAACTGAAAAGATCAATATCATTGGCGAGATAATAAGCCAGTTTTTTTCTCACTCTTTGGCCGAAAGATTTTAAGTCGTTCAAAATAAAAACATTTTCATCATTCGTGTACTTCCGGCCGACTAGCATGCTTGTCTTATGTCCAAGTTTTTCCAGGCTCGTTTTGAGCCGGTAGGCAACTTTGGCGGCCCCGCCTCGATTATCAGTGGTATTGATTTGTAGGATATTCATATAAATTTATTAAATTCTTCTTTGAACTTTTCTAAGTTCCAATTTCTAATTACATATCTGGGCAGGGCATAAATATCAGATCGGTTAGTTACTCTTTCATGGATATTGGCGCAGGCATAGTGGAATCCAGATTTTTTAACGAGATTAATTGTTTCATTATCAAAACTGTCTAATCCGCCGAAGGGATAGGCAAAACTTAACAGAGGCATTCCAATTACTTTTTCTAGGATTTCTTTGCTTTGTTGTATTTCTTTTTCCTGTTCCTCTTGGCTAATCTTTTTAAGTTTAGGGTGACTCATAGTATGAGCTCCGATCTCAATAAGATGGCAATTGGCCAGTTTTTTTAGTTCTTCTCCAGTCATTGGCCGGCCTCGATCAGCTTCCGGTGTTTCAACGTCCCAATAAAAACTTTTTCCGGAAACAATATTTCCGGCGGTAACAAAAACTGTTGCCGGGATATTCAACTCTTTTAGGATTGGCAGGGCGTGGTGCAGGTTATCGGCATAGCCGTCATCGAATGTTATGGCGACAGTTTTATTTTTAAGTTTTCTACCTCTAATCCACCGCACTATTTGAACAAGTGGAACGATAGAGAAGTTTTCTTTAAGGAATTTAAGCTGGAGATAAAGATTTTCCGGAGAAACGGATAAAAGATGGGGATCGTTTTCAGGGTTGGCGATTCGATGGTAAAGAATAATTTTGGCGGTTGGGAAGAGACGGTTGTAGATGTTCTTCTTTGCTTTTGTCAGAAAATGATAAGATTTTTTGGCCATACTAAAAAGGTGGAATCTTTTTAGTATTTGTTTGATGTTCTTAATCATTTGGTGGCCTTGATTGTTACTAAAACCGGAAAGTTTTCATCCTGGTAATCCAGTTCTTTTTTGGAAAAATCCTCTTGAGCTAAGCCGGTCCAAAATCCTAAGCCGGCCAAAACATTTCCCCAAGTTTTAACTTCTAATTTGTCTTTTTTAAAATATTTACCAAAGACATAGTTAGCTGAAGCTTTAGTAAAACGCCAGTAATCTCCATCCACACCGGCTCTCACATCAATCCGACACATGGCTGGCACAATGACCAGCAAAGTGCCGTCCGGCTTTAAAATTCTCCGGCACTCTCTAATAGCTGATTCGTAGTCATCAATATAGAGAAGCACTTGCGTTAAAATAACCGTATCATAAGTATTATCAGCTATTTGAGGCATATTTCGGAGATCTGCCCGAAGATTTGCTTGGGCATTTTGGGGGTTTATATCCAGGACATCGCTTTTTATTATTTGTTTTCCGAAAAGTGAAGTGTAGTGATTATCTTCTACTTCTAAGCAATGCCCAGTTATTAAATTGGAATTTCCCTCTAAAAACTTTTCAATATAATACCGGTCAATGGAGGAACCCCTTTCTTTGCCATAGCGGGGGCTGATTGGATGCAGCTTTTTTAAAATAAAATAAAGCCAGGCCGGTTTTAATAAGCGGCGCAATCTTTTTTTTGATAAATTTCTTTTAAAGAAGTGATACATAATTAAAGACCTTTTATCTCTTCTAAGTTAATGGCCGGGAAAACATCCAGGAAGCTGTTTGGGGTGGCATTAAATATTTTTATATCGGGAAACTGTTTTCCAACCTTTTTATAGAATAGTCGATAATTCTTGAATAGTTGAAGAATGTGGGCAATGTTTTGCTCATAAGTAAACTCCAACTCTCTGCCCCAAGAATACTTCTCTTTTAGTTTTTGTTCGGCCTCTTTACTGTTAGTTTTAGTCAGCTCTTCCAGTTCGTTATTTGTGAAGAATTTTTCGTATGTTTTTGGTCTGCCTGCTCCTAATCCAATGTTGTGAGACAAAAAGTTATGCTCACAGCCCAAAAGATATATTTCTTTAAAGCCCATATAAACTGCGATCATCAGACAAGATAAAATGGAATTTTTGGGCCAAGGAAGAGTTTTATTAAGTTCAATGTTAAAACCAAAGCGGCCGCTGATGATCCCCTGGGTGCTTAAATAGTAAATCTTGTTTTTAGGGAATAAGCCCTCTTTTTCTATAGTGGCGCCTCCTTTTATATTAAAGAAAAAAACGGTGTTTTGGCCAGCCGTATCAGATTTGTTCTTAATCCTTTCCCAAAAGTAGTTACTTTTGTCGTCTGTAAAATAAAGCATGTCAGGAATAACATGGTGAGCATGTTGCAAATTTTTAAATTGAGGATGCCGGTCAAATTCGTTAACCACAAATACATATTCGTCCTTAAATTTGTCCAGGTCCAGGTCTTTTATCGATGGTCCGCTGCCGAAAACAAAACATCGTTTTCCCGGGTAAAGGTTTTTTATTTCCAAGTTCTTATCCAAAATATTTTTATATTTTCTGGTGAGAATCCTGGGGGACAAGATGTTCCTATAAATATAACTAATCCAGTATTTTATTTTATTTAACGGGTTGGGCATGGCTATTTACCGTCTATTAAATTATAGTATTTTAAATTTTTTACTTGTTCAATTATGGAAGGCAGGTTGTTTTGAGAAGTTAGGAAGGACTCTACCAAGCGATATAAGCCCGGTTTGAACTTTATGTCCAGCTGGTCGTTAATTTTTACTTCTTCAATGTCCATGCTCCCCGTTTTTTGGATGTGGAGTTTTTCCAGTGGTCGAAAGATTAATTTATGTTTTGAGGTCATTATCTCCACGCTCCATCTTCCGGCCGAAGCCCAATTGGCATGGTAGGAAAATAGGGCCTTGCTTTGGCTGATGCCGGCTCCCGCGTATACGGAAGCGCGTGGATGCCAACTTAGTCCGCCAGCAAGATAAGAATTTATTTTCTTGGGCTTCCCACCCAGAAAAAAAGCCAGATCTAATACATGACTGGAATTAGCCAAAAGCCATTCTTTTTTTACTAGTGTCGGTTTATTCGATTTTTCTATTAGGGAGCTTCTTTCGGTGAAGTCAAAGTTAAAAGAAATTACTCCTCCGTCTTTTTTTATAATTTCTTTGGCTTTGAGAGTAGAGGCATAGAAACGGCGATTATAGGCGACAAAGACCCTGGCTTTTTTTTTCTCGGCTATTCTTTGAGTTTTTTCCAGGTCTGGTCGGTTCAGGCCGCCCGGTTTTTCCAGAAGGATTGATTTTACTCCATGTTGGATAAGCAGGCGAGCAGACGGGCTAAGCTGTTCTTCATCAACGGCTACAATCGCTGTTGAGGGAACCTGGTCGGTGTTTTCTGTCAGCCAGTTTTTTAGTCCCCCCCTGGCCACTGGCCTACCCGTCGCTTGTTCAAAAGCAGAAGCGCTCTGGTCGCCTCGTCCCACGGTAAAAAAGTCCTTTTTCACGGCTTTTAATACTTGGGCGTATGCTTTGGCCATGTGTCCGGTGCCGACCAGTAAAATTTTAGGTGAAGGGATAGTAATCATATTTTTTTTCTGAATTTTTGTTCAAAAACTTTCTAAGCGGCTCCAGAAGATTAAGGTGGATTTTTCCAGATTCTGCATAAGTTGGCAGTAAGCAATGGCTTTTTTTTAAAATATCTTCCACTACCCAAGTGGTTGTTTCACTAATCAGTGGAATATGGAAGGGAACTTTTTCCCATCCCCAATTATTTTCTGTTCGGCTAACCCAGGCTTCGCCGTCTTTTTCTTGATCCGGAAAGATGTAGCGCTGTTTTTCACTGAAGATTTCCACTACCCTAGGCATGTTTCCAGAAGAATAACTGGTGAATTCTCCTCTGACTCGAGATTTTGATGATGAATCAAAATCAACATAGAGAGTGCCGTTTAATTCCAAAAAACCGGCTCTTTTGCTGGGAACTGTTTTTTTGTCCAAAGAAGCGGTATTTATTTTAAAATTTTCATTACCAAAAAGATAAGCAAGAAAGTCCAAACAATGGATAGTATTGGTGGCCAATCCCCACTGGTAGCCGGTCAGGCGAAAAGAAATATTTCGGCTATCGGAGAAGTCATCTTTAATTTTTTTATAAAGCGGCCTTAAGCGGAGAGGGCAATTAACCCAGGCTTTTATTTTTAGTTTTGAGAAAAGTTTTTCTACGGTGTGATAGTCTTTCTTTTTATTGAAGAGCAGTTTTTCCAAAAGAAAATATTTTATCCGACTGCTTTTTAAGAGATTTTTTATAACTTCAGATCGAATATTTGAGGTGGTAGCAATGATGGCCAAGTCAATATTTTGGCCGTTCGGCGCTTGCTGAAAGTAATTTACGGTATGGGGATATTTTCCGGCCGGCATTTCTTCGTATCGCTGTTTAGCAACGGCCAGGGACTGTCTAGATGGATCAATCACGTTTATATCCAAAAGAACGTTCACTTTTTTTAGGGCTTGCAGATGCCGACTGCCTATTTGTCCTGCTCCAATCAGATAAACTTTGTACATATGTTTTAAGAAAAGTCGCCCAGAGGCCGAGTGGGGACAGTCCACCGCTTGTCTGCCGACTGGCAGACAAGCTCTCGAGATTATATTGTCATACTAATCTCTCGACCTTTTTTAAATTGATATATTCTTGGGAAGTATAGGTAACGCGGGAGGTTACTTGAAATCCTTGATAAGAGGCCAGTTCCGGTTGCGCAGTATATAACCTATTTTTTTCCCAGGATTCTTTTGGCAAAATGA
>JAUYPS010000031.1 GCA_030695705.1 bacterium
AAGAAATAGCTCAAAAAAACCCCGCTGACCAGCGGGGTTTTTGATTACAAAAATCTAGAATATTCTGCTTATGTCTTTGAAAGTAACCAAAATCATTAAAAGAAGCAATAAGGCAAAACCGATGGCATGAGCCGCATTTTCCCATTTGGGGTCTATTTTTTTTCTTCGCAATTTTTCAATTATTAGAAACAAAACTCGTCCCCCATCTAAAGCCGGAATGGGTAGAAAATTTAAAATGGCTAAATTAACCGACAGAAGACCGGCAAGCTGCAGGAGATAGCCCAGCCCCAGTTTTTGCGAATCCCCCACCATCGTAAAAATTCCCACCGGACCTGATACCGCCACCGAAGTTTTTTGTTCCAAAACAAGCTCTTTCAAAATAAAAAGAAGTCCGCTGATAGTTAAGACAACACTCCGGCCAAGAATTTTTAAGCCCTCCCATGGAGCTTTATACCAAGAAACAGCTTCGGTGGTAATTCTCGCTAAAGCTATACCCATAGGACCTTCACCTGAAGGATATTGAGCGCGCGGAATAATGTTTACATTAGAAATATCTTTTCCTCTTTTTACAACCAGAGTAATTTCTTGTCCTCCGTATTTCTCCGAAAAATCTCTAACTTGTTGTTCGTCTTGAATTATTTTTTGTTCTTCTGCCGCTATAATCTGCGAAATCTGGTCGCCAAATTTTAATCCAGCTTTTTCTGCCGGAGAACCGGGCAAAACCCCTGCCACAGAAATAGGAACACCGGAATCATCTGTGGCTTGAGGCAGGCCAGCCAAAGTACCGGCGCTAAAAAGAACCCAGGCTAAAACAATGTTCATGCCGACACCTGCCGCAAGGATTATAAATCTCTGCCATGCTGGACGAGAGACAAAACTGTCGCGATTTCCTTCTCCCTCGCCATGTTCGCCAAATATTTTTACAAAACCGCCAAAAGGTAAGAGGTTTATGGAATACTTAATTCCTTTTTTGGTGTGTGACCATATCTTTGGAGGAAAACCGAAACCAAATTCCTCCACTTTTATTCCCAGTTTTCGCGCGGAATAAAAATGCCCCCATTCGTGGGCCATTACCAACATACTTATAAGAATAAGAACAAGCAGAATCGTCATTCGGACTTATTAGACGCTAAATAAATTAAGTATTCCGTATTTCCCTTGTCTCCCTTTATGGGCGACTCCATCCATTCTTTCACTTCCCACGAGTTTTCTTTGGCCCAACTAATAAAATTTTTCAGCAAATTTTCCCGAGCCTGATCATCTTTTATAACTCCTCTTTTTAAAATAGACCGGTCGCGGGTCTCATATTGGGGTTTAAACAGAGTGATTATTTTTGTCGCCGGAGTAGCTAATTTTTTTACCGAGGGAAGTATGTTTTCAAGAGGTATCAAAGACACGTCTATAACCACTATATCAATTTTCTCCGGCAGCATATCTAGCTTTCGGATATCTTTACCCTCCAGAGCAACCACTTTAGGATTTTCTCTTAGTTTCAAAGCCAGTTTACCTCTGGCTGTATCGATCGCGTAGACTTTGGCCGCATCATGCTTTAAAAGTATCTCGGTAAAGCCGCCTGTGGCCGAGCCAATATCCGCGCAGACCTTCCCTTCAACTCTTATTCCAAATTGTTTAATCGCGGCTTCAAGCTTGTGAGCGCCTCGTCCGACATATCTAGGCTCTTGTCTTACCAAAATTTCTGATTCTTTCTTAACCGATTGCGCAGGGGACACCGCTTTCTGCCCGCCAACCAAAACTTTGCCCTCTGTAACTAAAATAAATGCTTCTTTTTTATCTTTGGCAAAACCCCCGCTTATTAAAATTTCATCCAGTCTTTTTTGCCGCACTTCTTTATAGTAAAGTCATTTTAATATATTATCTACTTGACAACAATAAATAATATGATATCTTAAAACGATACTTTTACAGATTCGGTGGTTCGTTCACAATCTTAAATAAGGAGAAAGGGATGGGAAAATCTTACGTGGGAATTACCGGATTCATGTCTTCCAAAGAAGTGCAGACAGTGCTGGAATCTGTTCCCGAGAGTTCAGGTCGTCTAGTTATGATCGGAGTCCTAGCCGGTTTAAAAACTTTAAAAAGTCTTCCCAATAAATGGCCCAACCGTTATCCCTTAGTACCCAACATTCCTACAATTTTCTCCAGACATATTAAGGCCTTTAATTTGATTCATTACAGCACTGATGACAAATCTACTCTTCCCGGACAACTTTTTCTTCTGTCATATTTGTGCAAAGAAAAACTGCATGGTTTTCAACTCAACATGGCGTGGCCTTCAGTAACCCTGCTTGGCCGATTTAAAAATGATTTTCCGTCAAAAAAATTAGTCCTACAAGTCGGCAGACGAGCCCTTGAGGAAGTAAACAATTCGCCAGAACAACTTGCTGCAAGAGTAGCCGAATATGCAGGTATTGCAGAGTATATGCTTTTAGATCCCAGCGGTGGTAAGGGCGAACCATTTAACCCAAACCTTGCCAGAGAATATCTCATAGCCATCAAGGAAAAAGGGCTTAGCCTCGGCTTAGGAGTTGCCGGTGGTTTGAGTCCAACAACTCTCAATTTAGTTGAACCGCTAGTTAAAGAATTTCCAGACTTAAATATCGATGCGGAAGGCCGCCTCCGCACGCCGGAAGATCATTTGGATGTTGAGGTTGCTGGAAGGTATTTACTTGGCGCATTGAAAATGTTTGAAAACAAAAAAAGCTCTTAAAACTCTATCCCCCGATATAGTATCGGGGGATTTTTTATATCGTCATTATTTCTTTTTCTTTGTTTTTGGCGAGGTCTTCTATTTTTTTGTTTATTTCATCTACGGCTTTTTGCGCTTCATTTCGCTGGCGGAATTTTTGGTCCTCGGAAATTTCTTTGCTTTTTTCTTGGCGTTCTACCGA
>JAUYPS010000004.1 GCA_030695705.1 bacterium
CAAGCCGACAAAAATTCAGTACCCCTCCAAGAGTCGGACCGAATTTTATGTTACCGGCTTGATTTCAAAAATCATCGTTTATTTATTTCCTTCTCGGCCATATTGAAAATAGAGATGGTAGAACTGCGCTAAAATCAAGCAAAAACGGGCTAAAAAGCCCGTTTTTGACTGATTTTTCTCCAAACTATGGACAAGGATAGGCCGAGTGTGCTATGATGTAAGTACCTTAGGAAACGGTTATCCCTCTGGGGTCCTTTGGGAGCAAGTATTGTCTAAGAGGGTTTTCCTGCTTGGCGATTCTCGGCCGGTAGGAAAAAAGTAACAGGGGTGAACTCCGGACTAAAGCGTGGATTGTGGTCTGGGGTAAAATATCAATGAACAACACGACGGTGTGCTTATCCACGATAGGCGCACCTTGATCCTTACGGGGTACAGGATCTGTTATAGCAATGCCTCCCCCGCTTTCGTTGAGAAAGTAAGAAGAGGCAAACCGAAGCGTCGCACCTAGACGCTTTTTTGTTTCCAAAAATCTGCTATATTTTTCTCATGCCCAAAGCGCAGATATTTTTTATATTGCTGGTTAGTTTTATTGGCGGAGTGGCAGCCGGTTCTTGGTTGGCATTTTCGCAGTTTATTTTATATTTACTTTTTATCCCACCGATTATCTTGATTGCTCTGTGCTGGCGTCGGAATTGGCGGGCAGTTTTTATCGCTTTTATGGCGGTTATTTTTTTGGTCGGTATTTTGCGCACATTTGACGTCCGTCTTTCTACTACTTTCCTAAAACAATTTGCCGAGACCAACTTTTCCTCTGCCGTCTATGGCTACGTTGATAGTGAAATAAAGCACACTGCTCAAACCCAGCAGTTTGTCTTGAGAGTTAAAAAACTGTCTGTACCGGATTTTACTATTCCGGAAAAACTGGATGAAAAGGTCTTGGTTTCTACCGAGAATTTTCCGGAGTATAAATACGGGGATTTTTTGGTTTTGACCGGAAAAATTGTTCTCCCAAAGAACTTTCAGGATTTCGACTATATTTCTTATCTGGCCAAAGACCAAATTTACACCATCATGAACCGCCCTGGTATCGAACTTATCCACATCCCAGGTCCAACCTGGGATGTGGATAAGTTGCTAGGTTTTGGAGAAAAGATGCGAATCGGACTGTTTAAAAAGATATTTGGTCTTAAAAATAGGTTTGAAAAGGCAGTCGGCTTATCCGTACCGGAACCACAGGCGGCTTTTATAAACGGTATTTTGCTTGGCTCACGGCAGGATATTCCCCAAAACTTAAAAGATGACTTTGCAGAGACGGGGGTTACCCATATTTTAGCTATTTCCGGGTATAACATTACGTTGGTTTCCTTGGTAGTTATGTGGTTTTTACTTTTTTTCATGCGGCGGAAAACCGCTTTTTGGTTTTCAGTTTTAGCCATCATTTTATTTACCATTTTGACTGGCGCTTCCGCCTCGGTGATCCGCTCGGCTTTAATGGGCGGACTGGTTTTGCTGGCCAATAATTCCGGCCGGATTTATAATCCTAAAAATTCCCTGACCTTGGCGGCATTTCTGATGGTCTTGGCCAATCCGATGATCTTGCGTTATGACATCGGCTTTCAGCTTTCTTTTTTTGCTACTCTCGGTATTCTCTATGTTGCTCCGCTTTTCCATCCTTATTTAAAAAAACTACCCAACTGGCTCAACTTTCGAGAAACATTTCTAATGACTTTCTCTGCCCAGCTGATGGTTTTACCTCTTCTTCTATTTTATTTTCGTAATTTTTCCCTAGTCGCTTTACCGGCCAATTTAATTATTCTTCCTTTTATTCCTCTGGCCATGGCTTCCGGATTTTTTACCGGGATAGCTGGGTTAATTTGGAGTAAATTTGGTCTTCTGATCGGTGCTTTATCTTGGCTAGTTTCGTCTTTTGTCTTAGTTGTTGTTAAGTTTTTTGCTAACCTTCCTTTTGCCTCTTTTCCGGTTTCTTTTTCCTGGCTGGGAATGATTTTGGTTTATGCGGTGATTATTTTATTTTTGATTTATTTGAGAAAGAAAAAAAAGGAAGTCGTATCTTAGATGTTGCTTTAATACCATTTTTGTTTTAAGCTCTGGAAACTAGTTCTTAAAAATCAGAGAGGAATAATGATTCGGAAAACAATGCTTTTTGGTATTCTAATTTTTTCTTTCTTAATCAGCGGTTGTGCTTCGAGAAGAGTGGCTTTTTTTCATGATTATAGTCATGGTTCCTTCCAAGTAAGTTATCCCAAAAATTGGTTTGTTTTGGGTAATGACAAAGGGAAAGAGTTTCTGGCAATTTCAAGTTCTCCGCTGGAAAAGTATGCTCACGGAGGATTTCCTCCAAGGGGAACAATGGAGATTACCATTTTTCACTTCGGAGAGTCTGATATTCCTAGGAATAATGACCTATCATATTTTGAGCCATATACTTTGGATAATGAAATATTATATTTTGCTAAAACAGTTTACTCACAAGATCACTTTGTAATTGTATTCCAGATCTGGGATTCTAAGTTAGACAAAGAAAAAGTAGAATTCCTAGAAAAAATTCTTAAATCATTTCGTCCGGCCGCTAAATAGCGGCTTTTCTTTTTGGATAAATTTTGGTAGGAAAAGATGATGTTTAGCAAAAGAGATTTAGGATTGTTGGGATTTCTTGGAGCGACGGCTCTTTTTTTTATTTTTTTAGTTCACGGCCAGACAGATAATAAACTCCATGTCTATTTTCTGGATGTCGGGCAAGGGGATGCTATCTTTGTCCAAACGCCTTCCGGCCAGCAAATTTTAATTGATGGCGGCCCGGACAATACCGTTTTGCAGCGTCTTGGGGAGGTAATGCCTTTTTATGATCGGAGCATTGATCTTGTCATTCTGACTCATCCAGATGCGGATCATTTAGCCGGTCTAAATGGAGTGCTGGAAAGATACGAGGTGGCAAAGATTTTAGAAACGGGTATGGCTTGTATCACTTCCTTGTGCCTAGAGTGGGAAGAAAACAAGAGTCGAGAAGGAGGCCAAGTGCAAACCGCTTTTTTTGGGCAGGAAGTTGAAACGGGCGACGGGGCAGTTCTTTCTGTTTTGTATCCGTTTGAAAATTCTTTCGATAAAAACTTATCGAAGAAAAATAATGGAAGCATTGTTTTGAAACTGCTTTTTGGTTCTCAATCCGTTCTTTTTACCGGTGACATTGAAAAACAGACGGAAGATAAGCTAGTTTTGTCTGGCCTCGATTTGGACGTTGATTTTTTGAAAGTGGCCCATCATGGCTCAAAAACTTCCACTACCGATGAATTTCTTAAGGCCGTTTCTCCTTTGGCCGCGTTTATTCAGGCCGGAGCAAAGAACCGCTACGGTCATCCTACTACCGAGATTTTGGAACGGCTTGAAAACTTTGGTATAAAATATTACCGTACGGATACCGATGGTACTATTGAACTGGTGCTGGATGGTGAGAATTATTTAATTAAGTAAACATGAAAGGCGTTGAATTTCCTCTTTTTAAAACCAAGTTGGGCGGTAAGCAGAAGTTTGATCTGACAGACCCCAAAGACCGCAAAAAATATTTCCAGCTGAAAGCGGGCCTGGAAATTAAAAAGCTTAATAACTATTTGAAGAAAAAAACTTTTATGGCTTTTTTGCTTGGGAAAAAGAATGCCGGAAAAGGAACTTATGCCAAGCTTTTTATTGAAGCGCTAGGAACAAACAGAGTGGCCCATCTTTCAGTGGGAGACATTGTGCGGAATGTACATAAGGATTTGAAATCTCCCGGTAAGAAAAAAGAGCTAGTGGCCTATCTGAAAAAAAGATACCGAGGGTTTATCACTATTGAGAAGGCCTTAGAAGTTTTTACCGGCCGAGACGCTGCTACTCTTTTGCCGACCGAATTTATTATCGCTTTGGTAGAGAGAGAAGTCGACCGTCTTGGCAGCAAAGCTGTTTTCATAGATGGTTTTCCCAGGAATATGGACCAAGTTTCCTATTCTTTGTATTTTCGGGCCTTGATGGGCTATCGACATGATCCGGATTTTTTTGTTTTTATTGATTTGCCGGAAGCGATTATTGACCAAAGGATAAAATTTAGAGT
The DNA here is from genome assembly GCA_030695705.1 of bacterium. GTDB lineage: Bacteria > Patescibacteriota > Minisyncoccia > 2-02-FULL-40-12 > IGHO2-12-FULL-4 > JAUYPS01. Next base: position 4,103 of record JAUYPS010000004.1, read on the forward strand.
AATTTGTCCTAAATGCCAGACCCCTCGAAGCTTAAAGTTGCTTCGTACTAAAGAAATTGGCTATGATCAAAAATCAAAACAATTTTTCTTGATTTGCGATAATGTTAAATGTAGTCCAGAAAGAATGGTGCCAAAAGAAGGAGATGAGTTGGGCATAGAAGCGATTCGTGACCGAGTGGAATTAGATGATAAAGTGATGAGGTCTCTTCTTGGTTTGGAAGGAGTACCCAAAATTTTATTGCGAAATTCAATCCCTGTGACAGCAGCCAAAAAAAATAGTGACGACTATGAAATTACTCCGGCTTACCGTTATGTTTTAACTGCCAGTAA
>JAUYPS010000011.1 GCA_030695705.1 bacterium
TCGAGTGGGTGTATTTCTGATTTGCCACAAATTAAGTTACCAAGACCAATGATTTCCTCAAAAAACTTAAATTTTTCTTTTTCCGGACTAAAAACTGCGGCCTTGTATATGGTTCGCGACTTGGTGGATTCTTCGTGGCCGCTTAAAAGCATCCGTTCGGAAATTGCCCATGAGGCCCAACAATCTATTGTGGATGTTTTGGTTGTTAAAACTTTAAGAGCTGCCAAACAATATAAAGTAAAATCTGTTTTATTGTCGGGAGGGGTTTCAGCTAATAAACTCCTGCGAGAAACATTGGAAAAGAAAGTCCGCGAGTTAGACAAAGTAAAATTCTTTAAACCCCTCATGGCTTATACCACCGACAACGCCGCCATGATTGCTTTGGCCGGCTATTTTAATTATGCTAAAGGCAAGAAAAAAACGGATTGGAGATCCGTTAAGGTAGACGCGAATTTAAGAATTTAAGCGGTGGTAGCACTCCAGCCGGCCGTCAAAGCCTTGTTTATAATTTACAGAAAACCTCTTGCAATGGCCGCACCAGAAAAGAAACCAGCCCATATACCCCGTATGCCCCACTTTTTTGAAAGAACCCAAGAGGATACGGGCTTGCAAATGTTTGGCCCTGAATCTTTGCCACGACGTGGTCTTGCATTCCAGAAGATACTCTTCCAAACGGCGAGGCGAGTCTATGTTTAAACTTGATCTAGAGATGAATAAGGGCAATCCATCGCCCCCGTCGAATTGATGACCAAATATTCTGACAGGAGTTACACCGTCGAATTGGTCAATACAAACATAGCCCTTCAGTTCAAGATCATTTACTTCCACTTAAATCTCCCTTTTTAAAAAACAAACATCGATTTCCTTATACAATAAATCTAAATAACTAAGATGTCAACTGACCCATTCGACAAAGCCTCAGGGCAAGATTGGCCGACGGCCTACAATCCAAAAGAAACCGAAGATAAAATTTACCAACTCTGGATGAAATCCGGTTTTTTTACTCCGGAAAATCTGCCGGGAGACCGCCCCAAAAAATTCATTACCTGCATCGCACCCCCCAATATTACCGGGGAACTGCACATGGGTCATGCTTTAGAGAACACTTTGCAAGACATTATCGTCCGCATGAAAAGAATGCAAGGATACAAAACTCTTTGGATTCCTGGTACAGATCATGCCGGAATTGGTGCGCAAAATGCGGTGGAGAAACAACTGGCCAAAGAAGGCACCAGTCGGCACAAACTGGGCCGGGAAAAATTTATGGAACGGATGTGGGAGTGGCGGGAAAAATACGGCCACGCCATTTTGGAACAATTTAAAAAACTGGGGTTGTCGGTAGATTGGACCAGAACTAAATTCACCATGGACCTCGACTACCAAAAAGCGGTGGAAAAGGTCTTTCACCATTACCACGAAAAAGGATGGATCTACAAAGGAGAGCGGGTGGTGAATTGGTGCGTCCGCTGCGCCACCGCCATTTCCGATTTGGAGGTCAATTATGTTCCGGAAAAAGGAAAACTTTATTACATCAAATATGGCCCATTCGCTTTGGCTACGACTAGACCGGAAACAAAATTAGGCGACACAGCTTTGGCTGTTCACCCTGACGACTCTCGCTATAAAAAGTACCTTGATCAATATTTAGAAATTGAAACGACAGATAACGAAACTCCGGCTGATCAGCCAGCCCAAATTAAAAAAATAAAAATTAGAGTAGTAGCCGACTACTCGGTCGATCCCAACTTCGGCACCGGAATTATCAAAGTTACACCCGCCCACGATATGACTGATTTTGAAATCGGACAACGCCATGATTTACCGTCAGTTCAAATTATAGATGAAAGAGGCCGGATGAATGAAAATGCCGGATCACGCTATCAGGGGTTGAAAGTCGCGGAAGCCAGAGAAAAAATTACGGCTGATTTAAGTGACCTGGGACTAATCGAAAAAATAGAGGACTACGAACACAATATTGGCCGTTGCGACCGCTGTAATTCGGACATTGAACCGCTTCTCTCCAAGCAGTGGTTTTTAAAAATGAAGGATCTAGCCAAACTGGCCATGAAAGCCATTGAAGAAAAACAGGTCCGGATAACTCCGGAGCGTTGGATCGGTCCGTACAAAACCTGGTTAGAAAATATCCGTGACTGGAACATTTCCAGACAGCTTTGGTGGGGTCACAAAATTCCTTTGGAAGGAGAAGAGGATATTCTTGATACCTGGTTCTCTTCCGCTATTTGGCCTCTGGCCACTTTGGGTTGGCCGGATATGAAGAACAAAGATTTTCAGGAATACTATCCCACTGATTTTATCACTTCTGACAGAGGTATTCTGTTTTTATGGCAAGTGCGCATGATTTTTTCCGGAGTGGAATTAACCAGCCAAGCACCTTTCAAAGACATGTATATCCACGCCACTGTTTTAACAAAAGACGGAAAACGCATGTCCAAATCCCTGGGAACCGGAGTTAATCCGCTTGAACTGATTGAAAAATACGGCACCGATGCCCTGCGTTTTGGTTTAGCCACCCAGGCCACCGGATTGCAGGATATCCGTTTTGGAGAAGATCTTTTGGTCATGGGGAAAAAATTCGCTAATAAGCTTTGGAATATCGCCCGTTATACGCAACTAAAATTAGGGGAAGATTACCAGTTAGGAAATACTCCTAAAAATGAGATGGCGGGTAAAATAGAAGAAGTGGCCAAACATATCACAAGTCAAATCGAGGGATACAACTTTGCTGAAGCGGCTAATCACCTTTACAAATTTATCTGGCATGAGTTGGCCGACAAATATATCGAAGAAACAAAAGACAAAGATGACCAAGAAACCAAAGATACTTTAGCTTATCTGTTAGTAACTTCTTTAAAATTACTTCATCCTTTCATGCCGTTTGTAACCGAAGAAATTTACTCCCGCCTCCCCTGGTTAAAAGAAAAAAACTTGTTAATGATTGAAAAGTGGCCGGTTTGAATTAGGCCGCCAGGGGGTAGGTATTGTATAATTAAAATATGCCTCCTCTGGTTTTAGATATATCTTTGATTCTTTTGGGATTTTTCCCCAGTATTATTTGGCTGGGCATTTTTTTAAGAAAGGACTCTCACCCCGAGCCCCGTTACATGCTAATCCGAACTTTCTTAATGGGAATGATCTTGGCGCCGGTGGCAGTGGGGTTACAGTGGGCCTTTGTCGGATTAGGAGAAAAAGTATGGCCGGAAATTTTTGCCTTCAGTTCGGCTCACTTCTTTCTGTGGGCGGCTTTTGTAGAAGAAATTGTTAAATACTGGTCAGTTAAATTCACCGCCCTCAATAACCCGGAATTCGACGAACCGGTCGATGCTATGATTTATATGATTACGGCTTCTCTGGGATTTGCCGCCATAGAAAACATTTTGGTTTTGTTTAGATCTTCGGCAGAAAGCGTCGACTTGGCTTTACAAGTCTGGGCCTTGCGTTCAGTAGGAGCCACCTTGCTTCACGCCCTCTCCGGAGCTATTATTGGTTATTTCCTGGCCCTTTCCTGGTTCTATTTCGAGCATCAGAGAAAATTAATTACTATTGGTGTGATTCTGGCTACTTTATTCCATTTTACTTTTAATGTCCTGGTCTTTTCCTTTCCGGACAGCCGTGAAGGATTCATCTATTCCTTGATTCTTCTGCTGGTCTTTGCCGGCTTGATTCAGGTTCTTTTCAGAAAAGTAAAGGAGCGAAGCAGAAACAGACCAGTTTCAACTGTTTAGTTTTTCATTTTAAAAACATCTGTTATACTTAGAATAATGACAGAGGAATTCAAAGACAACAACTTGGGAAAAACTTTAATGGATTTGACGAAACCAACTAAGTCCAAAGGAGAAGCAAATTTAGAAGGCCATTTAATCGTTGACGTTTATCAAAACAGCCGTGAAATCATTGTCCAATCCG
>JAUYPS010000015.1 GCA_030695705.1 bacterium
TTGGTGGGGAAAGAGTTTTGGGACCCGATCGATAAATGGTTCAAGGAAGAAATTTTTGAAAAATACCACACCATTGACAAGAGTGACCTGGATGTTTATAAAATAGTTGATTCCGCCGAAGAGGCATTTGAACTGATTAAAGACGCTCCACCTAGGAACGACTGGTATTATTAGCACTCTTGACTTAAGAGTGCTAAGTGCTAAAATTGGGCGTAAATTCATTTAAAATCCTGAAATTTCAGGTATTTAGATTATATGGAACTAAACAAAAATAAAATTGTGGGCCGGGACGAACTGCCTTTAGTGGCTTTGAAAAATGTGGTTTTATTTCCACGAATTATCATTCCATTAGTGGTACAACGCCCTAAGTCAGTAGCAGGGCTGGAGCATGCTCTGTCCAAAGACGGGCTTATTGTTTTCGTCGCTCAAAAAAATCTGAAAGATCAGGCCGAGCCACCAGATTTTTTTCGGATTGGTACAGTCGGTCGGATTGTTTCTACGAACCGTTTAACCGACGGCTCTTTTAATATTAATGTCGAAGGAATTACCCGGGTGAAAATTACGGATTTTACCCAGAAAGATCCTTTTTTCAAAGCCAAAATTGAGCCGATTACGCCGGACTACAAAGAAACGGTAGAAAACGAGGCCTTGGCCAGAAATATCATTGACCAGTTTAAAAAGGTGACCGAATCCAAAATTTACCCCTCTGTTTTACCGAATTTTCTTTTCGGTCTTCAACAGATTAAGGATCCGGAGCAACTGGTTAACCTGATCGTGGTGAATTTGAATTTGGAATTGGCTGACCAGCAGGATGTTTTGGAGACAACAGATTTGGCGGAAGCCATGCGCAAGCTGAACATTTTTCTGACCAGAGAAATTGAGATTATGGAGGCGGAAAAGAAAGTAGTTAAAGAAACCAAGCGCCAGCTGGGCAAAATGCAAAAAGAAATTTTTCTGCGGGAACAGCTTAAGAGTATTGAAAAGGAACTAGGATTGGAAGATGAAAAAGGGGAATATGATCAGCTTCGTACAAAAATTAAAAAAGCGGGAATGCTTAAAGATGTTGAACAGAAAGCCATGAAGGAACTGGGGCGTTTAGAAAAAATGCCCATGCTTAGTCCGGAGGTTTCTTATTTGCGCACTTATTTGGACTGGCTGGTGGAACTGCCTTGGTCGGTTGAGACGCATAAGTCCATTGACTTAAAACAGGCGGAAAAGGTCTTAGATAGAGAACATTTTGGTTTGGATAAAGTTAAAGAAAGGATCTTGGAGTATTTGGCGGTACAAAAACAGGTTGGAAAAGTTCGCGGACCAATTTTGTGTTTCTTTGGTCCTCCGGGAACTGGTAAGACCTCCATTGGCCGCTCTATCGCCAACTCCTTGGGCAGAAAATTTGTTAGGGTTTCTTTGGGAGGATTGCACGATGAAGCCGAATTACGCGGACATCGACGCACCTACGTCGGTGCTTTACCGGGAAGAATTATTCAAGGTATTCATACGGCCGGAGCGAAAGACCCGGTTTTCATGCTGGATGAAATCGACAAAATTGGCCAGGATTTTCGGGGTGATCCGGCCTCCGTCCTTTTGGAGGCGCTTGATCCGGAACAGAATTTTTCATTTTCCGATAACTATTTGGAGGTTCCTTTTGATCTTTCTAACGTGATTTTTATTACCACCGCCAATCGTCTTGATACCATTCCGCCTGCTTTGCGGGATCGCTTGGAAATTATTGATTTCCCCGGGTATATGGAAGAAGAAAAACTGCATATCGCCAAGCAATTTCTCATTCCTAAACTTATTGAGCAGCATGGACTAAAGCAAAAGACGATTAGCTTGGGTGATCCTGTTCTGTTTGATGTAATCAGAAAACATACCAGTGAGGCGGGGGTGCGGGAATTGGAACGTAAACTCTCAACTATTTTCAGAAAAGTAACCAGGCAGGTAGTGGAAAAAGGGCAACAGCTTAAAGTGGCGGTAGATAATCAAAAGCTGCATAAATTTTTAGGACCAGCCAGATACACCCATCAAGTTGCTGAGAAAAAAGACGAGGTAGGGGTGGCTACCGGTTTGGCCTGGACGCCAGTCGGGGGAGAAGTTCTTTCCATTGAGGCCACTAAAATGCCAGGCCGGGGGAAACTTATCCTCACCGGCCAGCTGGGAGAAGTAATGCGCGAATCAATTAACGCCGCCTTGAGTTATGTCCGTTCCAATGCCGATAGATTTAAAATTAAAGACGATTTTTATAAGCAGGATATTCATATTCATATTCCTTCGGGGGCTATTCCCAAAGACGGTCCTTCCGCCGGAGTGGCCATGATGGTAGCTATTATGTCTTTACTTACCAAGAAACCAGTTTCCAGAACAGTCGGAATGACCGGCGAGATAACTTTGAGGGGAAAGGTTTTGGAAATAGGAGGAATTAAAGAGAAAATTTTGGCGGCTCATCGAGCGGGGCTTAAAACCATAGTAATGCCGGAGGAAAACGAAAAAGATTTGGAAGATATTCCTCCCAAAATTAAAAAATCACTGAAATTTGTTTTGGCCAAAACAGTAGATGACGTCTTGAAGGTTGCTCTAAAATAAGAGATAATAAGAAGGTGGAAATATTCTTCAGAATCTTAATTGCGGCCGCCCTTGGGGCAGCTATTGGATTTGAACGGGAGAGATCTCGAAAGTCCGCCGGTTTAAGAACCAATGCCTTAGTAGCGATGGGAGCGGCTTTACTTACGGTCATTTCGCTTTCTTTTGGAGGCCCGGGGGCGGATCCCAGCCGGATAATTTCTAATATTATCGTCGGGATTGGTTTTATCGGGGGCGGAGCAATTCTGCGGGAAGGAGGAAGAGTTACCGGCATTACTACGGCGGCTACCTTATGGGTGGTGGCGGCGATTGGAATAACAGTCGGGATGGGTTTTTATCGCGAAGCACTTTTCTCGGTAGGAGTCGTGTACTTTATTTTAACCATTCTTTGGCTGATCGAGAAAAAAGTCGGTAAAAAAATGATTTATCCCAGTTTAAGAAGTGACAGGTCTGAAGAAAATCATGGGGAACTCTAGATTCTTTTCGGCGGTAGCTGTTTTGGTAGGCGGTACTATCGGTGTAGGCATCTTTGGAGTGCCTTTTGTTTTTGCCAAGGCCGGGTTTTTGGTCAGCTTGCTTTTTTTAGTCGGACTAACGGTTCTGACTTTAGTCCTGAACCTCGCTTACGGGGAAGTTATTTTAAGAACAGATAAACCGCATCAATTAGTTGGTTATGCCGGAATTTATCTGGGTGACTTTGTTAAGAAGTTTACTTTTTTCACTTTCACCTTGGGGATTTATTCCGCTCTTTTAGCTTACATTGTAGTGGCTGGAGAATTTTTAAATAATATTGTTTCTTTGAAATTTTATCTGTCGCCAGGTTCTTTGGGGACAGTTTTTTTTATAGCGGGGGCCTTGGCAGTGGCTGCCGGGTTTAAGGCCTTGGCCAGGGTAGATTTTTGGGCGGCTCTATTCTATATCGCCGCAGTAGCGGGAATTGGTCTTTGGGGGATACCCCAAGTAAACTTGTCTAATTTTGTTTTGTTTAATAAAGAATTTTGGTTCCTGCCTTATGGAGTTATTTTTTTTGCTTTGACCGGAATGTCCTCAGTGGTTTTACAGCGGGAGGTACTGGAAGGGCAAGAGTTTCATTTGAAAAAGGCCATTTTGTTTGGAACGCTTATCCCCACGGTAATTTATCTTTTCCTGGCATTGATAGTGGTAGGAATTTCCGGAGATGCTACATCTACGGAAGCGGTGTCCGGTTTAATACCGTTTTTGGGGCAGAAAATTATTGTGCTCGGTTCTCTTTTTGGGATGGCGGCTATTTTTACCTCGTTTATTAATTTGGCCAGAGTATTGCAGGAGTCATTTTCTTTTGACTGGCATCTCAACAAATTCGGGGCTTGGTTTTTTGCTCTCTTCCCCCCGTTTTTTATTTTCCTTTTGGGGGTGCGTGATTTTATTGGGATTATCGGCCTAGCCGGAGCATTAGCTATCGGTTTGCACTCCATTATTTTCGTGCTTATTTATGGAAAAGTTAAAAAACTCGGCCATCGGATTCCAGAATATTCTCTAAACCTGCCCAATTGGTTTTGGTATTTAGCGATAGTTCTTTTCTCGGCCGGAGTGGTTTTGTCTTTAGTTAAATAGTTATCCACATCCCAGGTCCAACCTGGCATGTGGACAACTAGCAGATGTAAAATGGCAATTAAGATTGAAAGGGCTATCTTTTATCTTTTTATTTTTTGCATTCCTTTTCAAACAAGGGCAATTTTAAAAATATGGGGAGGTGGTTTTAACGAATGGAATGCCGCTTTTTTATATGGCACGGACGTCTTACTTCTGACTCTTTTTATTTTTTGGCTGATTAGAAAAAACCGACCAGAGACACAGGAGGTAACAGCAGACAAATCAGCCATACACCTACTCGAAAATTCCCGAGGAGATTCTAGTCGGGCTAAAGCACCGATCGAGAAACTTCTCCTTACAGCGAGGAGTCGAGGGTCGAGAGTAGGTCGTATGGCTGATTTGTCTCTTTTACTTTTTCTGGCAATTTCGACTTTTTCCATTACCCAAGCCGACAATAAAATTTTAAGTTTCTATAATTTACTAAAACTTCTAGAGTTTGTCGGGCTTTATTACTATATTCGGACCTCTCTCGGAAAAGTTATTAGTATCAATGGCTCTTTTTTTGTCATCATTTTTTCCGGTTTTCTTCAGGGATTTATGGCTGTCGGCCAGTCGCTACTTCAACAGAGCTTGGGGTTAAAATGGTTGGGGGAATCGGTTTTAAGAACTAATTTTGCCGGAGTAGCGGTGGTTCCGACACTGGCAGGAAAGTTTTTGCGCGCTTATGGTACCTTTCCGCATCCTAATGTTCTGGCTGCATGGCTTTTTCTGGCTACTTTCGCTTTTTATTTTTGGTATCTTTATACCGTTCGATCCCGTTTTGTCTGGACAGTTTTTGTTGTTTATCCTGTCTTGTTGTGGGGGCTATTTTCTACATTTTCCAGAGTGGCTATCGGCCTCTTGGCTGTCGGCGTAGTCGTTAGGTTATTGGCGGTTTTAATAAAAGAGAAAAACTATAACTTGAATACGATCTTCAAAAGGCGTTTATTGTTGTTATCAGCATCTACTTGCGTGGCAGTTTTTCTTTTCAGTTTTTTCTATTGGCCTCAAGTACAGTCCCGTATTTTTGTTTCCGGACAAGAGCAAGCGGTTAGTCAGAGGATTTTGTACACAAAATTGGCCGGAGAGATGATTTTAAACAAACCATGGCTGGGAGTTGGTCTTGGCCAGTTTGTTAATGCCATGTCGGTTTCATTTAAAAATTCTCCGAAGTATCTTTATCAGCCAGTGCACAATATTTATTTGCTGGTGGCTAACGAAGTGGGCATTTTGGGGCTGGCGGTGTTCATCTTATGGTTGATTGCTTTAGTTTATCAATACAAACGAAACACCGGTTTCAGCAAACTTTACCACCTATCTTTTT
>JAUYPS010000036.1 GCA_030695705.1 bacterium
GCTTGGCGACATCTGAATCTTTGACATTTCCAATCTGGTGCGCGTGCTTGGAATCGGACCAAGGACCTTTCGCTTATCAGGCGAATGTTCTACCACTGAACTACACGCGCTTTTTAAAAATGTCTTTTTTAAATACAAATCTACAAATGCCTGTATATTGGCTGTCAGTTCTGATTTCTTTTCCACACTTCCAAAATAAATAGAGCAAGTGCCATGCCTAAATGACTCTTTGTATGTAAAACTGTTCTTCAAAATTTTGGAAATGTATGGTTTATAGAACTGTTTATCTTCGAAACCCAATGCATTTTTCCAGAATTCTGTTTCTTTTTCAATATCCATATTTGGGTAAAGATGGAGTTGAGCTTTTAATCCATTTTTCGGAATATCCAGAAATTCAGTTAGCCATTTTGAAAAAAATGCAACTATTTTTGGATCGGTATTGGCCAATGCTATTTTGGAATAACTTGTTTTGCTTCCCTCTCCAAGATAAAGCATTAAACCCCCCACAAAAAAGCTGATTTGGGGGATTTTTGAAATTTTTTTTAAACAAATATCATAAATATTTTTAAATTTTTCTTCTCTCTTCTTGCGCATTGTCTGTCTAAACCGCTCCCTGGATGCCTCTCCCTTTTCCCATCCTTTTTTTCTAAGTTACGCAATTCTACCCTCGCTCAATGGAAAATTCCTAAGCCATTCACTTAGGGTACTCTTTGCTACTGGTATTTGAGTCAAAATAGCACTATAACTTAAGTTATTTTCTAGGCGTAATTTTATAGCTTTTGCCTTCAATTCCTTATTCATATAAGGTAATTTAAAACAATAACGAACCTATGTTAACTTATTGTATAATACCATAACAAATGAAAATGCTAAAGTTGGCAACTCATATAATTAAACATCACCGAAAGTGATGCAAAAACCCCCAAACTTACAATCTCTTTACAAAATAAGTAAAATTTGATACAGTAATAGTAATCGAAAAATGGATAAAAATCAACAATGGGAATCACTAAATAAACGGTTGAGCTCTAAGTTTAGGGCCAAAACTCTTCTCTTCGGAAAAGGAAGTTTGAATTCCCCTGTTATGCTCGTTAGTGAATATCCTAACTCGGAAGAAGCCAAACAAAACAAACCGCTACTTGGACCTCACGGAAAACTCGTCGATAAATTTTTGAAAAGCGCCGGTTTTACCAGAAGAAACATTTACATCACAAATGCGGTTAAAGCGGTCAAAGGTAAAAATGAATTGCCCGATCCCAAAGAAATCAAGCAATTTTCCCAGTTCCTACGGGAAGAAATCAAGATAATTGAGCCCAAAATGATCATCGCTTTGGGAGGCATTTCCTTGAGAGGACTGAATGTCAAACTCCCTCTTTTCAATATCAGAGGCCGGGTTATCCGTTTCGGCGCCAACTCCCTTTTCGCCACCCATCACCCTTCAGAAACGGCTAAAAATCCGCAGCTGCTCGGAGAAATAGAAAAAGACTTCACTAAACTGCAAGAAGAATTAAAAAACAACCTGGCTTAGCCAGTGTACACATAACAGGACCGTCCTGTGTAACACAGGACGGTCCTGTTTTTTAATGTTTTTTAATTGCCACCGAGAAAAGTCTTGATTAAAGAAAAGAATCCTTTGCCGATTAAAAGAACGGCCAGCCCGATCATGGAATACTTCAGTCCATTAATTCCTTTCTGATAAGTGGCCGGTTTTCCGCCGGAAACAAGCATGAGAATTCCGGAATAAATAATTATAAAAACCGCCACCGGCACGCCCAGGTTGAAAATAAAATTAGCGAGTATGCCCAAGATGTCGGTCAGATTTTCGGCGCCTTTTAGCGGATTGGTTAAGCCCATGAATCTATTAAGGTGGGTAAAAACTACCCAACTAATTATTTCGTTCGGTCTAAATAAAAATAAATTTTCATTTAGCCTCACTTATAATTATAACAAAAAACTCCGGTGAACGCGAGATGCGCGTTCACCGGAGATGAGGAACTGTGCCCCTTCTCTTATTTATCCGCGGCTGGGAAGAGGCGGGGTCGGGGGTGTTGGGAAAGGAGAGGAAGTCGGAACCGGCGGCTGGGATCGAGTCGGCGCCGCTTGCGGCCACGGAATGATCTCAAACTCTACCTCGTCGACAAATGTTCCCGCATTTGTCTCCATCAAAATCATGAACTTGTGCCGGCCAGGTGAGTGCGAAAGAGGTACCCCGAATCCGATACTCATAGGCAAAGGATTTCGAATTGGAAGTCCCTCATGCAACTCCTTGGCCTGAGAGTTTCCTTCTTTAAGGAAAATCCTGACCATCGAAACAGTCACACCGGGGGCGGCATTGGAGTAAGTGTTAACCTGGGGAAAGGGCATCCCTTGGATAAACTTTCCCCCCGCGGGATAGATCGCCGTCTCGGCCACGAAGATCGGAAGCCAGGTACTGTACCCGGCCAGCCCGCTCTGTCCGGCCGGCGATGGAACATCCAGCCAGTCGGTCGGCCCCCACTGATCTCCGACCATCATGGCAACATTCATATTGCCGTTGTCTTTGATTATGGAGAGAGGTATCTCCATAATCAGAACATTGCCGTCCATTCGGGCGGGAAACGATCCGATCCGCTGGCCGGAAACATCGTTTATGTAGACGATGCCGTATTCCGTAACCTCGAAAAGATCGAGCTCGTAGTCGCATCCGATCCCTTTGACGCCAGTACGGTATACACGGAACCGCTTGCCAGTCTCGGCGTTCCGGTCTGTATCCAAACAGACCAGTCCGAATACATCATTACGCATCGAGAAGATCATCGTCACTTCGGTGACCGAGCCGTTGGTCCCCCCGCAGACTTGGGTGAGATCAACTGTTCTCGACGGATCGCCGGAATAAACATCCCCTTTTGGATCGGCGAAGCAGTTTTTACTTACATCCACCGGAATACCGATGGAAAAAGTGGATACCTGTGGACCATCTTTCATCGCCGGCCGGACCAGTTCGTGGGCACGGTGATCAGTCCATTGCACCCTTTCGGCGCCATGAGCTTCCATGCTCATCACCAAAACCAGTTTCCAGGCCAGAGACAGACAAACAAGCAATCTTTTCATCACTTCTCCTTTTGAGGCCTAGGGCCTCGATTTCAGACATTCAAATGGTAAACAACATTCCACTCTGTACCTTAATTATAACATTTTTATGGCAGGCCAGTCAAGCATAAAAACCCTTGTTTTAAGGGTTTTTCAATACGCCACCCGGGTGGCGTATTGAAAGGACTCCAAAGTTCGACCTTGGTCTTTAGTTTTCCCAGCCGAAGAAACGGGCCATCGCTTCGGAGATATTGGCCGTCAGCGGGTTCTTTTTGGCCGGCTTGGTATTTTGGCTAACTGGCAAAGGGGCGCCTTCGGTGTAAAAATTAAACTCGCGTTCGTTGACCACATAAACCGACTCAAAATCAAATCCTCTCTGCAAAAATGTATCGGCATTTGGAATCCACCGGCGGGTCGCCCGGACCCCCGGCACAAAGTCGGTTAACTCATAAACTTTGGTATCCCCCTCTTTGCGAATCAACACCGCCGTATCAAAACGATTGAGTGTCTCTTTAGAAACATTTTTCACCTTGTCAAATCCTAAGTGGGCATAGGCCTGGAAAATCTGTGGCCCGAACAACCATCTCTTGAATCTTTTCTCTCCGACTGTTTTAACAATCCAAACGGCGATGTCACCTTGGCCGCGGATGATATCGCCATCGTTAATTTCAGACAAACTATAAATTCTATTTTGACTTACCGGCGCCGATACGGGAGTTACAGTCGTTCCACCTGGCGCTACTACCGTCACAATTACTCTCCCCTTGTTCACTCCATTGATAAAAACATCTTCATACCAAGTTCCCACATCGCTCAAAGCAGGAACCCTGGTGGCCGAACAAGAAGTTCCGGAAGTGATAGTGCAAATTGGAAATTGACCTTTGGAAACGGCGGAATAGCCGTCAGGACTTACTAAACTGCCGTTAACATACATGGTATCACCCACCATTCCGTTGACAATTTGGAAGGTCCAGGCATCTCTGGTGGCAATCAGAGTGCCATTGTTATGACTGAAAGTAAAGTAACCTCCGCTGGATGGATTGAAAGGAATTGGCGTTAGCGTTGTAGTAGATGTTGGTGTTGGGGTGGGAGTTGAAACAATTGGAGTTGGCGTAGCAGTACTAGCCCCGCTAATTACTGAAACAGAAACGGGATTGCCGGATGTACTGCAAACCGGTGTACCGCCGGAATCACGCAATTCCATCCAACGAGTATAACTCCCCTCCGAACCGGCCGGATAAGGATCCGTCAGCCAATCCTTTTGAGTTACAAAACCGGAATCAACCCCCGCCACATCAGTCGAATCATTTTTTGTTCCATACCAAAAAGCCCGATAACCGGACGGATAACTGCGTAAAACCCAAGTCAAACGATTGCCAACGGCTACTCTAGAACTGGAAACGGACAGAAGGCAGCTAACTGAACTGAAAATAATGGGAGTCGGAACGGGAGTTACGGTCGTCGGAGTAGGGGTGGGAGTAATCGGCGCGGGGGTGGGAGTAAAGGCAGGTTTTGGGTTAATTCTAAAGAAAGTTCTGCCTAAAAATGTACCCTGGACATTTTGTCCGTAAACATTGGAGGCTACAGTATAAATTAAATTATCATAATCGCCCTCATCTTTATTACAAATTGAAATATAAGGACTCATCGGCACATAAAACGGACCATTAAAAGTAGTGATCAGGCCTTTGTATTGTT
>JAUYPS010000026.1 GCA_030695705.1 bacterium
TTAAAAGAAAAAATAAAAACAACAAATTTGGCCCGCTGGTTACAGTGGAACTCATTAGGCCATCCAAACCGTTGAAATTTTTTGAAAAACCCCCTATTGAAAATAAAATTTTAGATAAAAAGTCCCCCATTAAGATTCTTCTCGAATAATAACTTTAACAAATAAGTCCCCGCCTGGAGTATGACCTTCATTGGCAATCTGCAATACTGTGCCGTCTGGGACATTTTGGGGTATTTTAATTTCCACCCGTCGATGAGCCATAACCGTTCCCGCTCCATCGCATTTAGGGCAATCGCGCGCCATAAGGACGTCCTTGTGCTGACACTGAGAACAGTAAATAAAACGTTTATACTCCAAAGGAATATATCCCCCTTTTTCGGCCCTATCAGAAGCAAGCGGCAGATCTATAAAAATATCCTGGCTGTTTTTTGTATCCTCCTGATTTTGAACTGATTTAATTTGATCTGAAGCGTTGGTAATGATGTTTTTAATGGCTTGCTGAAAAATTTCCGTAAAATTTTCGGACAACATTCCTTCCGAATCGTCGATATCTACCTCAAAATTATGTTCCCCTTCCTTATTTTTGCCAACATCGGCGGTTACCCCGATTAAACCTTGGCTTATTTTAGAAATATCCAGTCCGTCAAAATTTTTGTCGTCTTTGTTCATTTATTAGTAAGTGGGTTTAAAAATTTATAACCTCGGCCTCTTTTGGCTCTTTTTCTATTTTAACTAATTTTAGCAACTTTAAAAGCCAAAAAACAAGCAAAGCCATGACGATCGCCAGCCAGATAAAGATAGCGCTTAGCCCCTGTAAAATCAAAAACAAACCAAAAGCAAAAACCGGCGGGAAAAAAACAAAGTAGGGTTTCAAAAAGTTGGTAATCTGATTAAGCACTCCTTCGGTCACCTGCGCTCTTAAAGAGGGATTCTCCTGTTCCAAATTTTCGCTAACATAGCTTCCAACTACTACCTGTACTGTTTTGCGAACCGCTCCCGGCAACTCTTTCTTGTCTACTAACTGCTGTACTCCGCTACTTAAAAAATATCCAAATGAAACAAGAATTAAAATGGAGGTGATTAGCCGGCGCAACCCATGATCAATGGTCAGCTTTAAATCCAGATGCAAGCGATTATTTCTTTCTCTTTGGATTGTCTTGCGGGCAGAAAGCTGAAAAAAGAAAGCAATGGCTGCTCCTCCCCAAATAATAATTTCCTTGGGATTAAAAAGAAAGGCAAAAATTATTAAGTTTAAACCGGTCACCAGCCACGCGGCCCGTTGCTCTAGCAATAAAAATGACAAAGCCATCAAACAGCTTAAAATGCACAAAAGCACCAACGGCCACAGCCATGTCTCCACTTGCTGAAAATTTAATGGCCCCTCAATCAACGGCTTGGTAACCAACCAAAAAACCAAAGCCGCCACGACCGTAACCACTAGAAGTACGATTTGTTTTAGCATTTTAAAAATAAAAGAAGGAAGTCGGGAGATGTTGTCTCCAGAGGCGCTGTCGGCTGTGGATTGCACAGAGGCGAAGTTTCTTATAGGCGTGCTTTAGCCGCCTATAGAATCGCCTGTGGTTTGGACGAAGTATAATTTCTTCACTTCGGACAAAATCCACAGACGACAGCGAACGAAGATGCTCGCTGGGCAATCGAGTGTCCGAAGGAGACAACATCTCCCAACTTCCTCAAACCCTATTTAAATGATAAAACAAATTCGCTGTTTTTGAAATCCACATTTATCACCGTCCCCCGCTCCGGCTTGTTACGCAAAATTTCATCTGAGATGCGATTTTCAATTTCCTTTTGGATTAAGCGACGCAACTCCCGTGCTCCAAAATGCGGATCATATCCTTCTTGGGCAAGCTTCTCAACCGCCTCCGGGCTGACATTGATATCATAACCGGATTTATTCAAACGCACTTTTAGGAGTCCCAATTGTAATTTAACAATCTCGGCAATTTGTTCCCGACCCAAACCCTGGAAAACAATAATCTCATCCAAACGGTTCAAAAATTCCGGCCGAAAATATTTCTTAAGCTCATCTTTTAATTTGGTGCGTAGTTCCTCGTAAACCATCCGCTTTTTTTCCTCTTTATCCAATTCATGTTGAATAATATCAGAACCGACATTACTGGTGGCAATGATAATCGTATTAGTAAAATCAACTACTCGGCCCTGACCGTCGGTTAGCCGCCCATCTTCCAAAACCTGTAAGAGGACATTAAAAATATCGGGATGAGCTTTTTCTATTTCGTCCAGCAAAACAATTGAGTGAGGTCGGCGCCTAACCGCTTCCGTTAATTGACCGCCTTCTTCAAAACCGACATAGCCCGGCGGAGCGCCGATCAACCTGGCCACATTATGCCTTTCCATATATTCAGACATGTCCAAGCGCACCATGGCTTCCTGATCGCCAAACATTACCTGGGCCAAGGAGCGGGATAACTCGGTTTTTCCCACCCCGGTCGGACCCAAAAAGATAAAAGAAGCGATGGGACGGTAAGGATCGCCTAAACCGGCCCTGGAACGCCGTATAGCACTAGAAACCGCTTTGATGGCTTCTTCTTGACCAACTACTTTGGCCGACAATTTCTTTTCCAAATTCAAAAGTTTCTCCCTTTCTTCTTCAGTCAGTTCGCTAACCGGAATGCCGGTTAGCTTGGAAACAACCTCGGCAATGGCCCTCTCATCAACGACCGGAATGCTTCTGGCCATTGTTTCCTGCCATTTATCAAAATACTGTTCTCTCTTTTTTTCTAATTCGCCGATTTCTTTTTTGTTTTTATCCACCTCCTTAGTTTTCTTAGCCCGCTGAGCCGCTTCCAATTCTTTTTTAAGCGAATGGATGCGTTCATCTAACTCCCGTACCTCCTGAGGTTCAGAAGTTGATTGGATCCTTACGCGAGCTGCCGCTTGATCCATTAAATCAATCGCTTTATCCGGCAAAAATCGGGAAGTAATATAACGGTCGGAAAGTTCCGCTGATGCTATCAAGGCCTCGTCTAAAATCTTAATGCGATGATGCGATTCGTAACGATCCCGCAGTCCTCTTAAAATTTCGATGGCCTGTTCCACTGTCGGTTCCGGTACGACAATCGGCTGGAACCTTCTTTCCAACGCCTGGTCTTTTTCAATATATTTCTTGTACTCTTTCAAAGTCGTGGCCCCAACTACATGTAGTTCGCCTCGCGCCAAAGACGGCTTAAAAATATTAGCCGCGTCCATTCCCGACTCTCCACCCGATCCGGTACCGACTAAAAGATGAAGCTCATCTATAAAAATGATCAGATTATCGCGGTTGGCTTTGATTTCCTCGATTATCACTTTGAGCCGTTCTTCCAAATCACCGCGAAAACGGGTACCCGACATGATGGCCGCCAAATCTAGTTCCACCAATCTCTTGCCAAAAAGAGACTCCGGAACGCTTCCGGAAATTATTCTCTGGGCTAGTCCCTCTACGATCGCGGTCTTTCCCACTCCTGGTTCTCCAATAAGCACCGGATTGTTTTTAGTGCGACGGGATAAAATTTCTATGGCTGTTTCGATTTCTTTAGATCGGCCGATTACCGGATCAAGCTTTCCTTCTCTGGCTAACTGAGTTAGATCGCGGGAAAACTTATCCAAAGTAGGCGTGTTCATCTTGATGGCGCTTTCTTCCTTTCCCATACCCACCTTTTTTATAATCTTCTGGCGCAAAGGCCCGGCATCAGCTAAACCAAAACGTTTTAAAAGCTGGCTGGCTAAACCTTCTCCTTCTTTAATTAAGGCCAAAACCAAATGTTCCGGACCGATGTAGTTATGATTGAGAGCTCTGGCTTCGTCCAAGGAAAGATCAAAGACCCTTTTCAGCCGAGGAGAATATTCTAATTCCTGAGGTACAGCTGTGCCCTTTACCATGCCTTCCTTTAATTCTTTTTCCAATGCTTTTACATCAATCTTTAATTGCTTTAAAGCACTGGCCACAATTTCATTTTGCAAAATGCTGAATAAAAGATGCTCCGTATCAATTACCGGATGGCGATAGTCCTGAGCAAATTCGGCCGCCCGATCTAAAACCCGGTTGGCTTCGTCGGAAAGATAATCAGTGAAATCTACCCTCTCTTCAGATGGAACCCGCATTTGGCCGGGCAAACCCAGCCCTTCCAGTCCGCCACCCTGGCCGCCGCTTCCGAAAATGTCCCCGAAAAGTCCCCCAAAAATATCGTGGAGGTCTCCGAATCCACGGCCGCCTGGGCCTCCACTGGAACGTCCCTGAGTTTTGTTGGCGCATTGCTGGCAAATATCCTTAACCTGTTTTACGCCATTTTTTATAATACTAATTTTGCCGCTCGCTCTATTCTTTTTACAAATATCGCAAATATTATTCATAGTTGTCATTCATCTTTTTAGTTATATATTTTAATAAAGCCATATTTCGATCGTAGGCCATCCGCATCGGTCCGATCACCGCCGAAACCCCCTCATAACCTTCTGGCAAAGGATAGCGGGCAATAATCACCGCCTCTTTTTGAATATGCCTATCCGGATTTTCTCTGCCGATGTAGACCACCATTTCTTTCGGTCCTTGCCCTAAAAATTGGCTGAAATAACTCTCAAATTCGTCAAAAATATTTCCGAATCCCAAAAAATCGTCTCTATCTTCGAATTCCGGCAAACCCAAAATATTAGAAAAACCCATTCGATAAAATTCGTTGGTATCGGCAATCCCGCTAATCACAAAGTCATCTATCATGCCGGAGACGGTCTTGGCTAAACCGGCGCTAATGGCATGGGCTTCCGGTGCGGAGCCCTCAATGGTCTGATCAATCGCCCGACGGTCTTTTTCCGGCAGGTCGCTCTCCTTTTCTTTTTCTTGAAGTAACTGGTCCACAAAAAAACGGTAGGCCTTATCGGTTGGTACCCTTCCAGCCGAGGTGTGGGGCTGACGAAGATAACCGTTTTTTTCCAGTTCCATCATTTCCACCCGTAGTGTAGCCGGACTGCAATCAAATCCGCATTTCTCCGCCAAAAAACTGGAACTGATCGGCTCCGCTCTTTTTACGTATTCTTTAATTAAAATCTGGAGAATCTCCTCTTGCCTGGAAGTCATAAGCACATTTTAGCACTTGGCACTCTCTAGTCAAGAGTGCCAATTCAAAACCTGCATAATAGCCAATTCTGATATGTATTGCCAAAAGTAAAAAATAGTGTATAATAAAAGAACCCCGATTTTTTACAAAAAAGGAGATGACAAAGTGAGACCCAAAAAAGTGAAAACTGGGCCGGTTTATAGCCTCCCGACCATGTGCCTGCACTGCCATTTGGTAGTTATCTTATCACACGACCGAAACGCTGACCCGATTAACGGTTCCTGGCAATGCCCCAGATGCGGACATCAATATAAATTTTCTCATTGGAAAATCAGAAAAAATATGCAAGCTGAAACAAAATCCGCTTAACTCGACTTCCTGTCGGGTTTTATTTTCTTAAAATACTGTGAACCCTCTCTTATGCCATTAATGAATAATTTATGCTAAAATTATGTACACATGGGCAAGATAAAAAAAATTTGGAAATGGCTGGGACCGGGCTTAATCACGGGCGCTTCGGACGACGATCCCTCCGGAATCGCCACTTACTCTATTGCCGGGGCAAAGATCGGGCCTGCCATTCTCTGGACTATGCTTTACAGCTTACCGATGATGATCGCCCTCCAAGAAATGAGCGCTCGTATCGGACTGGCTTCTCGGTGTGGCTTAGCCGGCAATCTCAAACGATATTATTCTAAGTTTTTATTAATTCTCTTTGCCTCTCTAATCGTCATAGCTAATGTTTTTAATATCGGCGCCGATGTTTCCGGCATGGCCGCTTCCATCAATCTGCTTTTACCGCCGTCGATCAACGGAGCTTACCAGCTAGTTTCCATCATTCTTGTTTTGGTGATTATTTCTTTAACGATTATCCTGCCATACCGCAAAATGGTCATGATTTTCAAATGGCTCTCTTTATCATTGGGAGCATATATTATTGCTGGAATTATTGCGGTCAATAACTGGCAAAATGTTATCCTAAATACTATTGTTCCAACTATAAAATTAGACAAGGACTTTTTTATTCTTCTACTGGCTATTTTAGGCACCACCATTTCTCCCTACTTACCTGTCTGGCAAGCCAGTGAAGAAGCCGAGGAGAAAAAATCAGACGGAAAAATAACTAGGGTCTGTAAATTCAGAACCATAGCCGGGAAAGAGATCGCCCATGCCGATGGCGATGCCGCCTTCGGCATGTTTTTCTCGAACGTAATCGGCTTTTTTATCATCGCCTTGACCGGTTCGGTAATTTTCGGCGCCGGGATACAAAATATCGAAACCATCAAAGACTCCGCCGAGGCCTTGCGTCCCTTAGCCGGCCCCTATGCCTACTGGTTTTTTGCCCTGGGTTTGGTCAGTGCTGGCCTTTTGGCCATCCCGATTCTGGCCGGTTCGGCCGCTTATGTAGTGGCAGAGGTCTTTGGTTGGGAGGCCAGTTTAGACAAGCCCTTCAATAAAGCCAAGGGATTTTATTTTATTATTATCATTGCTACTATTTTAGGACTAGGAATCACCTATTCCGGCATCAGTCCCATTAAGGCCTTATTTTATACCGCTATTCTGCATGGATTAGTCGGGCCGGTTCTGATTGGAGCTTTGATCCACATGTCCAACAACCCTAAAATAGTCGGCCCCAATAAAAGCAAGCCGGCTTATAACTTCTTTGCTTACTTAGCCATGATTCTTTTAAGCATCGGCGCCGTATTTTTCTTTACTACTTTATAACCAACAAAGTTGTCCACATCCCAGGTCCAACCTGGTAAGTGGACAAGTTAGACAAAATGAGGATTTACAACACTTTAACCAAAACAAAAGAGGAGTTCGTGCCGCGAGAAGACAAAAAAGTCAAAATGTTTATCTGCGGACCGACGGTCTATGATTACATCCACATCGGCAACGCCCGCACTTTTGTTTTTTTTGATGTGGTCGCTAAATACCTCCGGCACTCCGGTTACAATTTAGAATATATTCAAAACATCACAGATATTGATAATAAGATTATTGAACGTGCTCAAAAAGAAAACGTGAATTCTTTGGAATATGCCAAGAAATATACCAAAATTTTCAAAGAAGACATGAAAGCTCTTGGCGTCACTTCTCCGGAATATAAAAACGCCACCGATCATATTCCAGAAGTCGTAAAACAGGTGCAAACTTTACTGGATAAAGGCAACGCCTATGTAATAGAGAACGATGGTATCTATTTTGATCTATCAACCTTCCCCGACTATGGAAAACTTTCAGGTAGAACGGCCAACATGGCCGACGATGCCGTCTCGCGAATAGACGACAGTGATAAAAAACGAAACCGCAGTGACTTCGCTCTCTGGAAATTTTCCCAAGAAGGAGACCCTTCTTGGCCCGCCTCGTTTGGTGATGGTCGGCCTGGTTGGCATATCGAAGACACGGCTATTACCGAAAAATATTTCGGCCCGCAATATGATCTGCACGGGGCAGGGCAGGACTTGATCTTCCCCCATCACGAAGCCGAAATTGCCCAACAGGAATCGGCTTCCGGCTTAAAGCCATTTGTAAAATACTGGATGCACACCGGGTTTTTGATCAATAAAGAAAAGAAAATGTCTAAATCGCTGGGAAATTTTTTGAGTTTAAATGAAGCCCTGAAAAGTTACTCCCCCGAGACCATCCGCTTTTATTTCCTAAGCGCCCACTACCGCTCTCCGCTTGATTTCAGCGAAGAAATTTTAAAACAATCCGAAGCAGCCGTGATGCGCATCAATGAATTCCGCCACAAACTAAATCTCTTGACATCGCAAGTCAAGAATATTGACCCTAAAGAGACGGCAGAAATTTTGCAAAAAGTTAGAGAAGCCATGAACGACGATTTTAATACACCGGAGGCCATTGGCACATTTTTTGAACTGATTCGCCAGACCAACCAAAAACTTGAAAACGGACAAATGGCTATGACTGAACTAACAAAAATAATAGACTTTTTTGACAAGGTGCTTGGCATCATACCAAAATCTATTACTTTTCCACCCGAAATCCAAACCTTAATCGACCAAAGAGAATTGGCTAGAGAATCTATGGACTTCACCATCGCTGACCAGCTCCGCTCCCAAATCGAATCTCTCGGCTACCAAATTGATGACACCATCTATGGGCCGCTGGTTAAGAAAAAAAAATAAAAAAACCGGGACAATACCCGGATCAGCCTACTTCCTGCTCCTCGATATCCTCACCGGTAACCTCAAGAACCGCCTGGCGAAGATTTTCGTAATAATATTTAAGAAGCGCCTCGACCGTTTCGTTGGCTATTTGTTTTTCTTTTTCTGTTGGTTTTGGAGGAGGAGCTTCAAACACCCTACCGGTAATCATCTGAACAATGAACGGAGAACTGCGCGGATGATGATAAAGTGTTTTCATCGCCGCCTCCCGCATTTCAAGAGTAATCTCAACAACACGCATCCTAACCTCCTTTTAGATCTTTGGAATCATTTGGCCTTGTTCTTCGAGAATTCTAACTAACTCCTTGAAAGCATCGGGAATTGATTTGAATTCAGTTTTTCGATAGTTGTCATAACTAAACCTTGCTTCCTTGCCGACTCGTTCTGGTCCCAGTTCGAAATGAACTCGTACCGCAACTCCCTTTGAAAGTTTGGGATAACCATTGTAATTATATATAACCAAAGAGCCAAACTCCGGCAACTCTACCGCGTTATCTTCCGGACCTTCGGGAGCATAAAAACGGACATTCCCCAGCATCCCTACCTTACCAGCCACCTCTTTTAAAGGTCCTGGGAACAGATCGTCAAATTCCCGCCGGAGTCTCTCCAACACGCTTTCCGAAGAGTCGGTATCTTGACCAAATTGATGTTCCGGAACTTCAAAGACAATATAATCAAGATTATTTATAGCGTTAACTATTTCTTCGAAAGTAAAGCGACCGAAATAAGCAGTGGGAATGAGATTACAGGCCCTTTGCTTGGCCTTGCTTAAATAACCCTCAAATGACTTTCTAACCCACCCTTTCAGGTCGTCCATAAATCCCCCTTTTTAAAAAACTAACTAAGTTTGTATAGCATATCTCTAATGTGCAACTCTGTCAAGTAGCGGTCTAATTCCTTCCACACCTTTTCCACTTTTAAATTCCGCTTGGCCAAATTTTTTTATATAATAGAGCAACAAGTTTTTATTTTGAAATTTGGCGTAGTTCCCATTCCCTCTCTTTTCAATATGGCCGAGAAGGAAATAAATAAACGATGATTTTTGAAATCAAGCCGGTAACATAAAATTCGGTCCGACTCTTGGAGGGGTACTGAATTTTTGTCGGCTTGATAAAGAGATCGAGTATTATTTATCCTAAGAGGCCATCGAAAAGAGAGGGAATGGGAACGAAGCAAATGTATGCCACAGAAAACATCCCAAATTTTTAATAGCAACCAGCTTCCTCCGCAGAATATCGAAGCCGAGAAGTCCACTCTCGGAGCTATTTTATTAGACAAAGAAGCCATTAATCTCGTTGTCGACTTTCTCCGTCCGGAAGATTTCTATAACCGCGCCCATCAGCTGGTTTTTGCCGGGATGTCCGCTCTTTTTGAAAAGAGGGAGCCGATTGATCTCTTGAGCTTGTCTAATAAGCTCGGAGAAATGGGACATCTGGAAACAGTAGGCGGGGCCGGTTATCTTACCTCACTGATTAACACCGTCCCTTCTTCCTCCCATATTGTTCACTACGCCAAAATAGTCGAAAGAAAAAAAATCCTGCGTGATTTAATAGATTCGGCCCACCATATTATCGGCCTAAGCAACCAAGAGGAAGAAGAAATCGAAGACATTCTTGACCAAGCGGAGCAAAAACTTTTTTCCATTTCCCAAAAATCAACCCCGTCCTCTTTTGCTCATATCGGCGGCCCGATTATTAAGGAGGCCTTTGAACGGCTAGATCGGCTTCACAAAGGAGACGGGAAGCTGCGTGGTCATTCCACCGGTTTTTATGACTTGGATAGCTACCTGGCCGGATTGCAAAAATCGGACTTGATTATTTTAGCTGCCAGACCTTCTTTGGGTAAAACCAGTTTGGCTTTGGATATTGCCAAGCATGTCGCCCAGCATGAGAAAGTACCGGTTGGTATTTTCAGTATTGAAATGGCTAAAGAACAAATCGTCGATCGCTTGATCTGCGCGGAAGCCAATATTAATTTATGGAAATTACGTACCGGCCGCTTGTCTTCGGAAGGAGATGGCAATGATTTTGAAAAGATTGCCGCCGCCTTAGATCGCCTCGCTCAAGCCCCTATTTACATTGACGACATCCCTTCTCCCACTATTTTACAAATGCGCACCATGGCCCGCCGTTTACAAGCTGAGCATGGTCTTGGTCTGTTGGTAGTTGACTATTTACAGCTGATCAGACCGACCAGGCCATCCGACAGCGAAGTCCAGCAGATCACAGAAATTTCCCGCAATCTCAAGGCCTTGGCCAAAGAATTAAATATTCCTATTCTAGCCATTTCCCAACTTTCCCGTAACTCTGAAATGCGCACCGACCAAAGGCCAAAGTTATCCGACCTGCGTTCTTCCGGCAGTATCGAACAAGATGCCGACGTGGTTCTCCTGATCTACCGTGAAGATAAAGTTAAAAAGGATAGCGAAAGAAAAGGTATCGTCGAACTGATGATTGAGAAACATCGCAACGGCCCCACCGGAAAAGTAGAACTATTTTTTGACGAAGAAAGTGTCTCGTTCAAGAATCTAGCCAAGAATATTTAACTTATCCACATCCCAGGTCCAACCTGGGATGTGGATAAGTTTGAAATTATGTCTAATAAATTCAAAAAAGCTGTCGAATATATTGCCAAACTACAAGGAATCGGTCCAAGGCAAGCTACCAGAATTACTTTGGCTGTTTTAAATTGGCCAAAAGAAGAAATCACCAGGTTTTCTCAAGCGGTTTTTGATCTTTCCGAGGGAGTAAACTTATGCCGGGAATGTTTTAATTTCAGTGAAGAATCCAAATGCCGTCTTTGTTCCGATCCCAAAAGAGAGCCGGCCAAAATCTGCGTCGTGGAAAAGATTACCGACCTGGAAGCCATTGAAAAAACCGGCTTATATCGAGGGGTTTACCATGTCTTAGGAGGAGCCATTAATCCCCTAGAAGGATCTTTGCCGCAAAGTTTAAAAATTAAAGAATTGGAAAACAGAATTAAAAATCGGCTAGCCACGGCCACGAACGGATCAAAAGAAGAGTTGGAAGTAATTATCGCCACCAACCCTCAGACATATGGGGAGACAACTGCTTTGTATCTGGAAGAACTCCTCAAACCGACCGGTATAAAAATAACCCGTCTGGCCAAAGGTCTGGCTAGCGGGTCTACTCTTGAGTATGCTGATTCGGCTACTTTGCACCACGCTTTTAAAAACAGGCGGTGAGAGTAAACTTAAGAGACGATTTTTAGTATTTCTACCTTGGTCTGGGGCTGGCGGTGGCCCTTTTTCTTTTTATAGCGAGTTTTATTGTGATATCTAAAAACGATTTTTTTGTCGGCTCTGGTGTGAGCAAGGACTTTGGCCGTTACCTTAGCCCCCTCCACCATTGGCTGTCCGATCTTGGCATTTTCTGCTGAAGCATTCCCCACTAGCAAGACCTCTTCAAAATCAAACTCCTCCCCCTCCGGAGTGTTTATTTTCTCAATCAAAAGCTTGTCTCCCTCCGAAACCCGGTACTGCTTCCCCCCGGTTTTTATGACCGCAAATGACATGATATTAAGATATTACGATGTTAGATATATTAACAAAAAAGCCCAAAAAAGTCCAATGGGCAAAAAGAAGCCCCGCCCTTTGAATAAGAAGTCAAAGGGCGGGGCCGGGTTTGTGTGGCATTCTACCTTGCCGAGGCAGAAGACCTCTGAACCTCTCGTTCCTTCGAAAAAGTAAGCTTGTCGCCAGACGGCGCCAGATCGATCTTGATCACATCGCCCAGGCCGATCTGACCGGTCGCGATCAAGTTCGACAGCGGATAAACAAGGTGCCGCTCGATGGCGCGCTTCAAATGGCGCGCACCATACTTCAGGTCTGTGCCTTCCTTGAGCAGGAAGTCCTTCGTTGTTGCAGTGCACCTGAAAATGAACTGCTTGTCGGACTGCGACGCCATGATGCGGTTCTGAACTTCATTCAACTCGATGTCCAGCACCTGCCTGAGGTGTTGGTGGTTGAGCGTCCGGAAGACAACTACCTTGTCGAGTCTGTTCATGAACTCGGGTGAAAACTTGCGTTTCGCAACATCGAGAGCGGTGTGATACATCTTCTGATCAATCGACTCGAGGTTCGATTCATCGGTGCGCACACCGGAAGTAAACCCGATTCCTCCGGTAAGCATTTCGCTCATCTCGACGGCTCCGAGATTCGAGGTCATGAAGACAACGCATCGGGATAGATCGACTTTGCGATTATCGCCCAGCGTCAACGTCGCCTTATCGAGAATCCCCAGCAAGAGCTGCCAAACGGCATCGTTTGCCTTCTCGATCTCGTCAAACAGGACAAAGCTCATTCGGCAACGATCGGTTTGATGCTGGTTGATCGCTTCCTGCGTCAGCACTGGCGGAGTATCGCGATGGCCTAGGTAGCCCGGAGGCGAACCAACCAGTTTCGCGATCTCATGGCCGAGTTGAAATTCGGCACAATCAATCTTGATAAAAGCTCGGGGGCTACCGAACAGAATCTCGGCAGAGGCCTCAACCACTCTGGTCTTACCTGAACCCGTTGGACCCAGAAACAGCAGGTTACCGATCGGACGGCCCGGCACCGCCATGCCCGTGAGAAAAATCTGGTACATGTTGACGATTTGACTAACTGCTCGTTCCTGGCCGACGATCTTGCCCAAAAGGCGGCGTTCGAAGTAAACGACTTCAGAACCGCGCATTTCGGGATCAAGTAGCACTTCTTCTGAAACATAGGGCTTCTGCATAAGCCCTCCTTTCTAAAAAAGTTAACGTTTTTAAAGTTTTGAGTTAGCTACAGGCTAACCCTTCTACCTTATATTATACAATTTCTAATAGAGGTAAGTCAATAGTCGTAGCGCATAGGGGGATCGAACCCCTGTTACATGCCTGAGAAGCATGTGTCCTAGCCACTAGACGAATGCGCCATTTATTTTTCAAGCCACTTTTTACTTTGCCGGACCAAAAGTTCTTTTTTCTTTCCCGGCTCGGCCATGATTTCTTCCACTACTTTTTCCATTCTGATTCCCTGCGAACCCTTAACTAAAACCAAGTCCCCTTCTTGAACTAGTTCTCTGACTTTCTGGCCAGCTTCCAGGGAAGTATCAAAGCTGAATATATTTTCTCTAGACAATTGATTGGCAGCCGAGTCAGCAATAAATTTGGCCCTTGAACCCACTGTAACCAAAATATTGGCAAAGGTCCCCGCAAAATTACCGGCATCGCGGTGGGCCTGAATAGCATATTTTCCTAACTCCAACATATCTCCCAACACCGCAATCTTCCGCTTAGCCGGTAGTGCCTTAAGTGTTTCTAGCGCCAAATGCGTTGAGGATGGAGAAGCGTTGTATGTGTCATCAATCAAAAAAGAATTTTTGATTCCCTTCAAAATCTTTAGTCGACCGGCTGGACCTCTATAAGCCGACAAAGCACCGCTTATTTTAACTAAATTTAATCCAAAAATCAAGCCAACCACCACGGCGGCAGAAGCAGACCAGGCCTGCGATTTTCCCAAAGAGCCGTTTATTTTAATTTCGAGCCAATCAGCCATACCACCGTGATGAATCTTAAAAACTACTCCTTCCGGTTCTCCCATCGCTCCAACCTTAAAATCAAAGTCCGAAACTTTAATTTCTGCCCCTTCCATAAAACCAAAAGTCAACACCTTTCCCTTAGTTATATTTCTCATTTCTAAAACCGCGGGATCATCATGGTTCAAAACAGCAAAATCGGTAGTATCTAACGCTTGCACCAATTTAGACTTCTCCTCCGCTAATTCTTCCGGATCGGAAAAATATTCGACATGAACGGGAATTTCTCCAATAGCCGTAACTACCCCCACGTTGGGTTT
>JAUYPS010000032.1 GCA_030695705.1 bacterium
AGAATTAGCTATGTCATATTTCCACGAATATTTTTTGGATTCAGGGGCTAAAACACTGCGGAGCCATTCAAAACCCTTTGATTTATCAAAGTTATCCACATCCCAGGTCCAACCTGGGATGTGGATAAGTGCGGAAGAGGACTTGTGGGAGATTGGCGACGCGTTGGACGAGTCGCCTCATTATGAAATTTTAGACAAAAAGACGATTGCCTCTTTGCGCCGAGCCGACCCTATTGAGATAGAAGCCGGGAAATTGACCGAGTGGTCCGCTGAATAAAGCTTTTCCGGCGGACAGGTTTTCTGATAGTCAAAAGCCATTTTTTGGCCTCACCATCCCACCAATTTTTGAGAAAGTATTTTTGCGAATAACTGTGTTTAGAGCCAAACCAGGTGTCATGGAAATAGATTCTCTTGGAGTCAATTTTTTTTATGATAGAATAATGCGCTTCTTTATGAATCGGGATCCAGTAAGCGACTAAAAGCCAGTGGGTTTTAATTTTGCTTTTAATGTCGGCCAAATCGGCGTTTCTTTTTTCTTGAAATTTAACCCCATGTTTTTTTAAAACTCTTTTTAGTCCACTGTTGGAGGTACCGGCTTTGGTGGTTTTGGCGTCTTTTATGATTTCATGAAGAGGTTTCTTTTTTCCAAACGAATGCAGGATCAGGCGGGCCACAGCCGGTCCGCAAGTCCAGTAATTGGGTTGTTTGTAGAAAAAAGGAAGAAGCCGCATGGGGGGATTTTATACGGCTGGCTAAAGAAGTCAAAGTTGTGTTAAGTTAAAGATTGTGTTGTGGTTTTAGGAATAATTTTTGCAAAGTTATTCCTAAATGATAAAATTAGTTAGATGAAGAAATTTCTTTGGACTCTTTTGATTATCGTAATCTTGTCCGGAATTTATTATACCGGGGTCTATACTTATTTTTTGAAAACAGAAGTCAGTGAAGAGTTGCCAGAGGTTATGGATAAACAGAAGATGGCTGTGCTATTTGAGGGAACTTTCCAGGAAGTTGATTTTATCCATAAAGGCAGTGGCCGGGCCATGCTTATCGAATCGGACGGGAAGACAGTATTAAGATTTGAGGACTTCGAAGTGACTAACGGGCCGGATCTTTATGTTTATTTGGCGAAAGGAGAAAATCCAACAGGTGATTTAAAAAGCTTAGGAGATTACATAGATCTCGGCTTGCTTAAGGGCTCAAAAGGAAATCAAAACTACGAATTACCTGTTTATTCTGACGGCTACAACTCGGTCGTTGTTTGGTGCAAAAAATTCGGGGTGTTATTTACCTATGCAGTGATGAAGTAAACTACGATGACTTTTTATTATATTTCTATCTTGGCGGCTCTGGGAGGATTTTTTCTGGCTTTTTATATTCACCGAAAAAAAACTGCGCATCGCCCTTTAGTTTGTCCGCTCAAATCAAATTGCGATGCGGTCATCCATAGCCGGTATTCTAAATTTTTCGGCATTCCGGTAGAACTACTGGGGATGTTTTATTATGTCTTAGTGGCGGCTAGTTATGTTATTTTTCTTAAATTTCCGGAGTTAATGCCCTCCGTGGTAGTGTTCGGAGTTTTGTTTATGACCAGCGCCGCTTTTGTTTTTTCACTTTATTTAACTTTTATACAGGCCTTTGTTCTAAAACAGTGGTGTACTTGGTGCTTGATGTCGGCCGGACTTTGCACAGTTATTTTTGTTTCGGTTTTGTCCGGATCCGGGTTCGGCCCGGTTTCTCTTTTGGCCGAGCATAAAGTGATAGTTATGATTTTGCATGTTTTTGGAGTGGCGCTTGGTTTGGGAGGAGCGACTATCTCTGATTTGTTTTTCTTTAAATTTTTGAAAAACTTCCGTATTTCCGAAGAGGAGGCCGATATAATGCACACTCTTTCACAAGTGATCTGGTTTGCTTTGGCCATCATAGTTTTGAGCGGACTGGGTCTTTATTTTCCCAAAGCGGAAATTTTAAACCAGTCGCCCAAGTTTCTGGTCAAGATGCTGATTGTCGGGGTGATCATTGCCAATGGGACATTGTTGAATTTACTCATTTCTCCCCGTTTGGTTAAAATTTCTTTCGCGGAAAAACACGAGCATCAGTCCGGGAAACTTCATCATATCCGCCGCTTGGCCTTTTCTCTTGGGGCGGTTTCCTTTGTTTCCTGGTATTCGGCTTTTATCCTCGGCATGCTTCGTTCCGTGCCGATTAGTTTCTGGCAGCTTTTTGGGCTCTATTCGCTTGTTCTGGCCTTAGCGATTACCGGTAGCCAGATTATGGAAAGGGTTTTAGTCAGAAGGGCAAGTAAAAGAAGTTAAGTTTAGCATCTTGACTGTGGATTATTCCGGTGCTATTATTGTTATTGTTCCTTTGATTTCAATGCTTTAGAAAGGAGGGCGGGACCATGGCGCTCAAAAAGCTTCGCATGATCTGTGCCGGCGGGGATAAGACGCTGGCCGAGTGGGATCCAGCAACCGTCACCGATACTCGGATTGCCGAGATCGAGGCGGAGTTCAACGAGAAGATGAAGCAGGGTTGGTTTGCGGCCGACATTACTGTTGCCGATCCCAAAACGGGAGCGGACGGTACGCTGATCCGCGAATTCAATCCGAAGGCGGAGATTCTTCTCATTCCTCGAGTCCAGGGAGGTCGGTGCTAACGGCTCCGCCTTCCGGACAAATTTGGCCACGCTTGACGTGGCCATCTTTTTTATTTAAAATAATGAAAACGGAACTTTAAAATTCAAAAGGAGAAAAAGAGCATGAGTAGAATTGAGCAAGTGCGGCCTCCGGATCCATGGCCACCACCTCCCAGATTAGACGGTCGGGGTCGTCTGGTTCAAGATGATTATGAACCTACAGAAAAAGCCCGCCAACTTTTAAAAACAATTCTTCCGAAAAAAGTTTGGATAGAATTTGAAGAAAGAGGTGTAATCCAGCTTACCGGAAAAAGAGGGATTTATGTTATCTCTCCGTATACACAGACTGAGATTCGTGATTTAAAATCCGGACGTTGTGTGGCCCATGCCTGCCTTCAGCTTTCCACTCCGGCGCCGTCTTACGACCGGGTGGTGGCCGAGTATCTGCTGATTAAAAATGACGAAAATCTTTACTGGAAAACGGCCAATATTTTTTCCCGGAGCGGAAATGAGTTTAATAATGCCGTTCTTTTTCTGATTGCTTTCGACTTTGCCCTTTTTGCGAATCTTTTGTTATCCATTCAGTAAAATAAGCCTATCCACCGACTGGCGGAGGGCTTTTTGATTACTTAAACTCTTTCGATCGAAAGAGTTTAAGTAGGCTTGGTTTGATATTTTTATTGAAATTACTTAAATTGAGATATGGATCGGACTGAGCTTTTAAGAAAAATTAAAGAAGAGGTTGTTGGCCTTAAAGAATCGCCGCTTTGCCAAGAGCGGGTTAAAAACAAAGTTTTTCCCGTGGTTGGCGAGGGAAGTCATACAGCTAAAATTATGTTTATCGGCGAAGCTCCAGGCAAAAATGAGGCGGAGACGGGGCGGCCATTTTGTGGAGCATCGGGAAGAATTCTTGATGAACTTTTGGCTTCAGCAGAAATTAAGCGGGAAGACGTTTATATTACTAATATTGTCAAAGACCGTCCGCCTTTTAACCGTGATCCGTTGCCGGAAGAAATAAGGATTTATGGACCTTTTTTAGACAGGCAGATTGATATTGTTCAGCCGAAAGCGCTGGCTACTTTAGGACGATTTTCCATGGCTTACATTATGCAGAATTTTGGATTAGACAAGCAACTGGCTCCGATTAGCAAATTGCACGGCAAAGTTTTCGAAGCCCAAGCATCTTATGGGCCGATTAAAATTATACCCTTGTACCATCCGGCGGTGGCGGTTTATCACGGCGGAAATACGGAAAATTTAAAAAAGGACTTTCGAGTTTTACAACAATTTATTTGAAAACTGGCTGGCATATATCTTTTTCCGGACGCTCGTTTTCCTTCCAGCGGGAAAACTCGCTCGGTTCGGCCTGTGGATTCAAGAGGAGTTAAAGAATTATTATACTCCTCTTGACCAGCTAACCTCCGTTTGTATCTTATTCGAAACGAATGGGCTACAAATGGAGGTTAGCAAGCAATCCACAGTCCGAAATGCCTTCAAAAGAGGTATACCACCAGTTTCTTAAAAATAGATTGTTACACCGCCTCATTGAGGCGCTGTCGTCTGTGGATTGCATGGTTTGGACGAAGTATAATATTGGGCGAAGCCCACTTCGGACAAAATCCACAGACGACGGCGAGAGCAGCGAATCGCAGGTGAGCAAGCGTCCGAAGGAGGCGGTGTAACAATCTATTCTATTTTAATTATGAGTAATAGACCTAAAATAGGGGGACATGTATCTACCGCGGGAGGATTGTTCAATGCTTTCCCCAATGCCGAAAAAATTGGAGCGGAAACGGTCCAAATTTTCGGTGCTTCTCCCCGTCAGTGGCTAGTTAGGATGCCTAGCGACAAAGATGTGACAGAATATCATCGTCTCAGAAAAGAAAGCAAAGTCGAGTCGGTTTATCTGCATGGCGCTTATCTTCCTAATCTGGCCAGTCCGGATGAGAGTATTTTTGCCAAATCGGTGGAAAATTTGCGGGCGCATTTTGAAATTGCCTCCCGGCTCGATGCTCAAGGATTAATTTTTCACGTGGGCTCCGGGAAAGAAACATCCAAAGAAGAGGGGATGAAGCAGGCGATTGAAGCCATGCAGGAAATTTTAAAAAACGTGCCAGGGCAAACCAAACTGATAATGGAAAATTCGGCCAGCGGAAAGAAAATTGGGGCGTGGCCGGAAGAAATGCGGATTATGATGGAGGGGATCAACTCTCCGCGAATAAAGATATGTATTGATACCGCCCATGCTTTTGAGGCGGGTTTGATTGAGCATTATACTCCGGGAGGAGTTAAGAAATTTTTTGATGCTTGGGATAAAGCGGTGGGTATAGAAAATATCGTGGCTTTTCATGTGAATGATTCCAAAACCGTTTTTAACTCCCACCACGACCGGCATGAAAATATCGGCCAAGGGCATATCGGGCTGGAAGGATTTAAAAATTTTGCCAAAGAAAAAAGGACTTGGGACAAAGACTGGCTTCTAGAAGTACCCGGATTTGATAATATGGGGCCCGATAAAAAGAATATAGAGATTTTGAAGTCACTATTTTAAATTTGCATCACTCGTCCCCATTGCTTTTTCCGGACGCTCGTTTCCCCAGCGAGGAAACTTCGCTCATTGCGGGCTGTGGATTCGGAAACCGACCCCGCTGACTGCTTTATATCTTATTCGAAGACGAATGGGCTATAAAGCAGTCAGCTCTGC
>JAUYPS010000033.1 GCA_030695705.1 bacterium
GAAATTGCACTGATTAACGACACAATCCAAACACCAACTCCATCGCCAACAACTATTTCAGAAAATGACCCAAGAATTATTGAACTTAAAAAATCCTTGCCTCGCTTTGAAGATTATCCAGCTAAAGTTTATTCAATACCGCCAAAACCAATAGTAAATCACGAAAGTAATCCCTACGGTATGCTTTATTGGACGGTTACTGAAGAAATGGCAAGTGCTTCGCAAAAATGGGCCCATACTCCACGCATTCAATATGATATGGCTGGACATTATCTAATGGACAGATACGCCACTGGAAATCCCCATGTTCTTATTATTGATGGCCTTACGGGTCAAGTTTTTCACGAATACGGTTCACTATCTCCTGTTTCTACTGCCAGTAGTTCGCTTGTTATGTTCAACCCAATTGAACTTGATTATTTTTCACCAGAAGGTG
Organism: bacterium; assembly: GCA_030695705.1. Taxonomy (GTDB): domain Bacteria; phylum Patescibacteriota; class Minisyncoccia; order 2-02-FULL-40-12; family IGHO2-12-FULL-4; genus JAUYPS01. The sequence goes on from JAUYPS010000033.1 coordinate 437, forward strand.
ATTACGAACCCTACTATGGTGAAAATCCGCGATATGCAGTATGGAACGGCAAACAATTTATTACTATCTGTAAGCCAATAATAAAAAACTGGAAACTGATTTCTTGTGGTGTAGGTGGTAGTGTAGATTAAAATCTGCTATAACTTATTTGGAATAGCGAGAGTTGGTGCGGTTACGGCTTCACCAAGAGCTTGGCCGAGCATCATTGGAGCAACTATGAGGGTCAAGGAGTGAACGAGGATCGAGACAAGCGACGAAATCTTGTTTTCCTTCAAGTAACTCGCTACTCCCACAAAGAACTCCTAACACGGAGTTTTTTGTTTTTAAAACAGTTGGGACATGAGACACATCTGTGCCCCATGTCCGGATTATAGCTTAGTTGTTGGCGATTCGTGATCTTACCCAGTTCTCGTGAGACACGTTTTCATATATCCTGTTTTGTGTCTTATTTGTCTTATTTTGGCCCAGTTCCGGCGACCGTACCGCGTCCGAAAAACCGCCCTTCGGAAACGCTCTGAACACTTGCTAAAAGATGGCTCTAGACCGACTTGGGGAGCCAGGTTTGCAGGAAGCGTTTTAATTGATATACTAAAACTATGCAAAAAATAGCTACAAAAATATTTATCTGCGCATCCGTTGCTTTCGCCATTGTCGGGATGTTGATGGTCTTAACGACCTCTCCCGAAAGTGATGGTCCGAATGTGGTTTTATTGAAACTTCTCTTTGCAACCATTATTGTTATTTTAACCTCCTTTGCGTTAAGTGTTGCTAGCAAGTATCTAAGCAGCAAATCTTAGTTCCGATCTTTATTCCTCCGTTTATCGTTTTATTTTGGTGTTTTTTTAATGTATACTTAGAAATAAATAGTGTATAATTAAATATATGGCAAAACGACGAAGAGGATTAGGACACAGACAAAAGTCGAGTTCACGCAAGACCAAAAAACGTCTGGCTATAAAACGCGAGATGCTGGCAAAAAGGCGCAAGCGCAAATAGTCAGTTAGCAAACAAAAGGCCGGATTATCCGGCCTTTTGTTTTTATCGACAAGTCGGAGGCGAACTTGCCAAAAGTTATATTTCTTGTATAATATCAGGAACGTAGCAGCTTAAAAAGGAGACAAGATGGGCCTTCATCCAAACGCAGTCAAAGAGGATTTCGGGGTTCACCTTCGGACTATATTTCGTTGGGTTGCGAAAAAGCGGCTTACTTCCGTGGGTGGTCTTATTCGAGACGACTATCAAAAATCACTTGTTAAATGGAAAAGTTCTTGCTCATTTCGCGAGGCAAGGGAAAAGTTAAAAGTTTCTGCCGGCACTATATTGGGCTGGAAAAGGAAGAAGATCATTAAGACCGTTAAGGTCTTGGGGTTTGAACGGATTTTGCTTAGCTCGATTGAAAAAATAATTCATCGTCGGAAGATAGGTACTTTTTCTTTGCATCCGACCCATAGTTTCCCCGGGTTAATTTTGGAGATTACCGGTATCGGCTATCCGACGCTGAAGGAGGCCTTAGATAAAAAGATAGTGCTTTCGGCGGTGATCAATGGTGTCAGGATGATTTCGAACACTGAGGTAGAAAAAATAAGAAGGGAATGGACGACTTCGTGCCGATCTTTCGCCGTTCAGAAAATTCTCGGCAAAAGTAAGGGAGTTGTCGCACGTTTGGTTGCCAAAAGGCAGTTGCCGACGGTTACCGTTATGGGGCAACGCCGAATCGAGCTAGATTCAATTGCCAAGACCTCTGAAGAAAAAGAAAGGATGAAAGATTATCTTCGTTTGGAGAAAGAAAAATACAAGCGGAGAGTCAGGGCGGGGGCGGAAGGATACAAAAAACTTAAAAATAAAAAAAGAAAAACCAAAAAGTTAATCCAAAAATTTAGGAAATTTAGAGCGAAACAGGTAAAAAAGACGGGATTTTCTAAAGTAAGGACTCGGGTTCGTATTCCTAATTATACGCCGCAACCAGTGCAGGTAAGAGGGTTTGAGTCAAAACGGCTGGCTACTTTAGAAGAAGCGGCGAGAGCTCTTGGCATTAACTCTTTCTATATTAATGACCTTTATATGGCCGGAAAGTTGAGGGGTGAAATAGTAGGCGATAGAGTATACATCTATATCTTGTCTTTAGAAAAATTAATTGCCCAGCGAAAGCAGGGTTAGACCAAACCGCCAGAGCGGTTTTTTTGTTTGACAATCAAGTTAATTAGTCGTATAGGTAAGTCGTTATTATGAGGACTAAAAAGTACACAACTGACGGCTTTTTAAAGGCCTTGTACAAAGCGGCCGAGTTTAAGGGCGGTTTGGATAAACTAATTGAACCGATGGTTATAACTGACGAAGACGGGGTAATCCTTTTTGCCAACGATGCGGTTACTCAAAGAACCGGCTACTCGATTGAGGAGGTTATTGGCAAGACCCCCGGGGAACTCTGGGGGAATCAGAGAGACAAAGCTTATTACCAAGATATGTGGCAGACCATTAAAATTGAGAAGAAACCATTTACAGCTACTCTGACCAACAGGCGGAAAGATGGTAGCTATTACGGCTGTGAATTGAGGATTTACCCCGTCTTGGACGAGAGCAAAAATGTAACTTACTTTTTGGGCATAGAATCCGACTACACAGACGCCGTTTAGCGGTTCATTCTATTGACTTTTAACCATAGTCGTGCTAAACTGTGAGTATAACAGTACTTTTCATGAGTCCCTTGAGGACTCAATAAAGCCAGTATCTCGTATCTTTTAGTAGATTCTAACTAACACTCAGACATGGGCGCATCAAGCCGTTTTTCAGGTCTTAAAGAAAATTAGTTAGATATTGGTTTTATTGAGTTCTTAACATCAACAGAAAGAAAAAGATAAGCTTTTAACGATTTTGTCTCCTGGCAATTGCTGTTCGATACTACTTAAAAGGATAAACGCTAAGATAACATATATTGATGGAGTTAGGTCTAAAATAGACCAAAAGTAAAAAGGACCCTCATACAGCAGAACTGTATGAGGGTCCTTTTCGTGGCGATGCCACCATATTAGCATATCAAAGATTAAAAATCAATGATTATCCACAGTTGGGATTATCAACGGCCAGGTTTAGCTCAGCCGTTGATTTTTAAGCCCAAAAGTGGGAAGATGAAGAGAATTTTATGAGTAACCTCAATACGCCAGTCGTGTGGCGTATTGAATAAAAATGGGGCTTAATGGAGAGAAATATGAAACTAACTGATAATGAAAAAAGAGATGTTGTGAAATATTTGGAAGCGGGAAAACCGTTACCGGAAAAATATTGAAACTGGCAACTATTATATTGTTGGGGAGTCTCACGCAGAAAACAAAAAGATTATTCGTTTTGATATTGCCGTAACACAAAGCTTGGAGGGTTCTAAGTCGGGTCAAGGAGGTATTCAGGTGTTGGGTGTTAACCTTGGTGGAAAGAAAGAGTCTAAAGAGGGTCAACAAAATGTTTCAAGAATACAACTTAGTATATTTCTTTCCAATATTAATTCCATGAAGGAGATCGAGGAATATGTTAAAAACGGTGAAAACAGATTTTCTGTGGCTACGAAAAATAAGAAAACATAAATAATAAATTAAATTCTAACAGCAATGATTCAGTGGAGCCAAATTGGACGAGCGTCATCAAAGGCTATGTTTTAAGTGTTAAACTAATCCTATGGGACAAATACTGTTATTTATAATCGCTTTAGTTATTATCATTGTCGGTTTTGTGTTGGCGGTGTCGCGCAGGGAGGCAGGGAGGCATGGGACTGGCACTGGCGAGGAGTTTGTCGGGATCTGCAAATCAGTGGTTGAGACGGCTTCGCAGAAGGATACCCGCAAGCAAAAGGCGCTGGCGATGATTCAGGAAAAAGACGGGGTTTCCAACTCCGAAATCCGTGAGGCGCTGGGTGTATCCAGTCGCACGACCGTGCGATATTTGGATGAGCTGGAATTGGAAGGAAAAGTAGAACAAGTCGGCCGGGTCGGCCACTATGTTACTTATCGTTTAAAATAACCGTTACAACAGAAAAAATCCAATACGCCAGTCCTTCGACTATGCTCAGGACAAGCCGCCTGGCGTATTGGAATAATCGTCTCGTTTTGATACGATTATTATACTTAAATGATACGATTATGATTGAAATAAGCCAAAAACAACAAAAAATAATGGTATGAAAACAAATATGAGGTTGGTGCTGGCGGAGACGGTCCTGCTTTTGGCCTCCGTGTTTATATTTCGGAGCCTTTGGCTTTTGCTTGATACTCTCTCCGTGATGCACCATACTTTTGTGCTTTGGATTTCTCTGACGGCGGCTATTGCGGTGACTATTCCGTCTCTGCGCTATATTATCAGGCGCGGCAAGTAGCGAACTAAAAGCAGAATGGAATTTTGTTTGACTCTGTGCTTGTAATTTATTTTACAAAATAATAGCATTAGAATATGAAAAAATTTACATGTAGAGAAATGGGCGGCACTTGTGATGCCGTCATAGAGGGGAACACCGCAGAAGAAGTTTCTCAAAAGGGCCAAGCTCACGTAGAGGAGATGTCCGCTCAGGGAGAAGAATCTCACAAGGCACTCAAAGAGGGCATGGATGCTCAAGGAGAAGAGGGTAAGGCGAAGTGGTGGGAAGGGTTTCAGAAGAAATTCGCTGAAAAACCTGATGCCTAAACAAAAGTAACTAATCTAAAAACACCCCGTGGGGGTGTTTTTAGATTATCCTCGTCTCCACTTCCGCGGAGCGCGGCGGAGATGCTGATTTCTTCCGAAGCTGCGGGTGGTGCTGGGGGTGGGGAGAAACATTTGGTCGCCGTGGGGTTTGAGGGGAATTTGTTTGCGGACCAGCCGCTCGATGTCGCGGACATCGCGCTGTTGGTCGGGGGTGGCAAAAGAGACCGCTTTGCCTGATAAGCCGGTCCGGCCGGTGCGGCCGATGCGGTGAACATAGTCCTGGGTGTTGTCGGGCAGATCGTAGTTGACGACTAATTCAATTCCTTGCACATCTATCCCGCGGGCGGCGATATCGGTGGCCACTAAAATTCTGTATTTACCGGTTTTAAATCCGGCCAGCGCTTCTTTTCTTTGGCCAAGCGAGCGGTTGGAGTGGATCTCGGCCGCTTGGTGGCCCATCCGCTGAATAGCGGCGCAGATTTTGCGGGCGCCGTGTTTGGTGCGGGAGAAAACCAGCACCGTGCCGCGGTATTCTTTTAAGAAATTTTCCAGCAAGCCGAGTTTACCTTCTTTGCTGACCAAATATATTTCCTGGTCCACCAGTTCGGCGGTAGTTCCGGATGGAGCGACCTCCACTCTGACCGGAGCGGCCATATAGGTGGCGGCAATGTTCACTATTTCCGGAGGCATGGTGGCCGAGAAAAGCATGGTCTGCCTTTTGGCCGGAAGAAGGGCAAATATTTTTCTGATTTGCGGGGCAAAGCCGATGTCGAGCATGCGGTCGGCTTCGTCCAAAACGACGATGCTGACATTATCTAATTTAACATTCCGGCTTTCGATATGATCCAGCAGGCGGCCGGGAGTGGCGATGATGACATTGGGCCGGCGACGCAAAGCGGTGATCTGTTTGCCCATGCCTTCGCCGCCGATTAGAACAGCGGTTGCCAAGCTCAGAGGGCGGCCGATTTTTTGTAGCATTTCATCGGCTTGAATGGCGAGTTCGCGGGTCGGTAAAACGATCAGGCCGATACCCCCGTCTTTCGATTGGTACAAGCGCTGTAAGAGGGGCAAGCCAAAAGCCAGGGTTTTCCCCGTTCCTGTTTGGGCTATGCCGACGATGTCCTTGCCTTCCATGGCCGGCCCGATGGCTTGGTGCTGGATAGGGGTGGGGACGGTAAATTTGTTTTGTTCGAGAATCTTTAAGAATTCCGGAGCAATGCCGAGGTTATTGAAAGTCATTAATTCGAGTAAGTAATTATACTATGTAAGAAGAAAAAAGTCAAAGCTAATCAGCGGCCATCTTTTCTTCACATATTTTTTGGTGTACGATTGTTCAAAAGACTCTTGAGAGGGGTGTTCCTTGAAAAAAGCTCTTATATTTTTCATTATTGTTGGTGTGACATATATGGTGATCGTAAATCTTGAAAAGTTGTATCTTATAGCGACCACTAATCCGCCGCCTGCTTATATGGCTAGAAATCTAGAGGAACAGATAAAATGCGCTAAAAAGGCCGGATTTGTATTTAAGCCGCCAATGTTGCGTATCGTGAAGTTGGCGTCTACTAACTGGGCTACTCCCCATGGCTATGCCTACATGCATCTTAACATTATAATCCTTGCCCCCTATGCCTCATATGACACGATGGCCCATGAACTAGGCCATATTGTGGATGCCCAAACTGGCCGCCAAGGCCACCCTTTTTTTGATAATAAAAAAAATTGGGACAAACAAAATTTAGCTGATGCTGTTAAAGAAGTTGTCCTCAAAGAATGCTACTCTGCCAGATACGGAGGGTAAAGAGGATGGAAAAAGGGTTCAGAACCTTTCAGTGTTTCGAATGTCTTACAAAATTAAAATTTCCAGTTTCCGAAAAGGACTATGGAGAAATTAAGGTGGTTCGATGTCCAAAATGTCGGGCTCTGGCACGAGTGGAGATACCATATCCGACAAACGAGCCGGACCCTTTTTCTCCGGATTTCCTTAAAGATATTTTCGGCGATTTTTCCAAAGGAAATAAAAAATAGGGGGTCGAGGACTTCAGGGAAAAGATAAAGTTTGAATGTATTGAAGATCTCAATAGCCTGATTTTAGTTTAGCGGGGTGGTACCTCGCTTTTTTTATTAAAAACCCGCTTGAGCGGGTTACAGACGCATAATCAAGGGGATACCGGTGAAGATGGTGCCGATGAAACAGGCCAGACAGGCGTAGGCCCAAAGTTTGTGGTGCGGTGTTTTCAGGCCGTTTAAGATCGTGTTTAGAAGCACCAACAATTTTAGATACGGTACGGCGAATAGAAGGTGGATAAAAAATAACAAGTCCCACTGGGCGTTGCCGCTGACGATAACGCCAACTTCAATCAGAATCACGTTAACGATTGTAAAAAAGAGCAGTATCCTGGCACATTTTCGATGGGAATTGAGAGAGGATTCATCCAGATTTTCCAAACTTGGATCACTGATTCGTCCATATACAGCGCAGGTATCCCCGCTTAGCAGGGTTTGAAACATTAAAAGCATTAAAAAGCAGAGCATAAAGATCAGAAATAATTGGTAAAAGAACATGGGGACTCCTGAATTTTGTTGATAACCGTGTTGCTTATAATAACAAGGTTTTGTATAATTGTAAATATGAATAAAAAAATAACTTTTGCGTTTATATTAGCTGTATTTTTTGCAGTTGGTAGTTTGGCGATGGCTGAGGATGAATCATCAGCTACTGTTAGCCCTACGCCGGTCAAAACCAGAGTTCAGGAGAGAAAAACAGAAGTAAAAGAAACTAGAGACGCTATCAAGACAGAAATTAAAACAACTCGCGACGCGGTAAAAGCGGAAGTAAAAGATACTCGGGAACAAATGAAGGTTCAAAGGGAGGAATTTAATGTTCAGATCAAAGAAAAAAGACAAGCGTTGCAGGATCAGATCAAAGAAAAAAGAGAGGCCTTAAAAGAGCGGCTGCAGATCGTGAAAGACGAACGAAAAAAAGCCGTGGTGGAAAAACTGGATCAGCGTTTGGACGCCTTGAATGAAAAAATGACCAACCATTTTTCGGAGACCCTGAAGAAGATGGATGACTTGCTGGTCAGAATAGGAGAGAGAGCTAACCAGGCAGAGGAGAGAGGAGTAGATGTTTCGGCGGTCCGTTCTGCTATCACTTCCGCATCGGCATCCATTGAAGCCAGCCGGGCGGCCATAGCTGTTCAGGCCGGCAAAACATACACAATCACCATTACTTCCGAAACCGGATTAAGACAGGATGTGGGCGTGGTTCGCCAGCAGCTTAATCAGGCCTTAAGAGCGGTTCACGCCACTGTCATATCGGCTCGCGAAAGCGTCAGAAAAGCGGCCACCACTTTAGCTCAATTACCCAAGCCAACTCCTTCGCCCTCTCCATCTCCGGAGGTTGAAATAGAAGAAGAACCAGAATAATAATTTTAAAAGCCACATAATATGGATAACACAAACTCAATGCCAACAAATTTATCTCCCATGCCTCCTATGCAATCCACGAGTCGGGGAAGCGGGCACAAAAAAGCATCCGCCTCTTTGATCATACTGGCGGTAGCAGTGCTGGCTTTAATCATTTGGTGGGTGAGCCAGGCCCCGGAGATGGAAGAAACAGCCACTCCAACTACTACTCCAACCCCAGCAGTTCAAGACGAACTCTTACAGGAGGCGGACGAACTTGATCTCGGCGATATAGACAGCGAGTTTCAGCAAATAGACCAAGAACTCAACACTCTTTAAAAGATGTTCAGTAATCTGTTGATTATTTTTGGAGCGAAATATCTTCTTTGGGTTTTAGTTGGTCTGGTTTTAGTTTGGTTTCTGAGACAGCCAAAAGAAAAGAAAAAAAGGGTGCTTTTTTTGGGAGCGGTTGCTTTTCCTCTTATTTATGCTGTCGCCAAGCTGATTGCCATATTTTATTATAATCCCAGACCTTTCGTGGTTGATACTTTTACCCCGCTTATTCCCCACGAACCGGATAACGGTTTCCCTTCTGATCATACTTTGCTAAGTGCGGCTATGGCTGCTGTTATTTATCCATTCAGTAAAAAAGTTAGCGCAATCTCTTGGATAACGGCAATTTTATTAGGAACTTCAAGGGTTTTAGCCGGGATCCACCATCCTATTGATATTGCCGGGAGTATTGTCATTGCTATTTTAATGGGTCTTATTATTTTTCAGATTTTATTTCGAAAATTCAATACTTAAACATTTTGGTTTATGAATAACCTAGAAATTGATTTTCTTGTTTTAGGAGCAACCGGCATGCAGGGGAGTATTGCAGTTCGTTATCTTTCGGAAAACGGACATCGTGTTTTTGTTTCAGGCCGGAATCAGTCCCGTCTGGAGGAGACCGGCAAAAAATGCAAAATAGCCGGAGCGCAGGCGCTGGATTTGAACGACAAAGACGAAACGACGAAATTAATTCAGCAAATCCGTCCGGCAGTGGTAGTCAATTGCGCCGAAGGGGATTGGAATTTGAGTGTTTATCAGTCCGCGTTGGAGGGGGAGGCGAATGTAATTGATTTAGGGTCCGATATACCGGCTACCGTGGATCAGCTGGGGCTCAATGAAGAATTTAAAAAGAAAAATCTTGTGGCCATAACCGGCTGCGGTTCGACTCCGGGAATAAACAATGTGATGTTGAGATACGCCGGAGAACATTTTGATTCGATAGATACGATTGAGGCGGGCTTTGCCTGGAACTCCAATATTAAAACGTTCGTAGTGCCCTTTTCCATGGAGAGCATTATCGAGGAGTTTACGGAGCCAGCACCCATAATTGAAAATAGGACCTGGCTGGAGAAAGTTCCTTTGGAAACTGTTATAGATCAAAATTTTCGGGAAGTGGGCAGTCAGAAAACTTTTTTGGTCAGACATCCGGAAACGGAAACTTTCTTTTTGCACTATAAAAACAAAGGAGTGGAAAATGTGAGATTTTTAGCCGGATTTCCGGATCACTCTTTTGATAAGATTATGTCTTATTTAAATCATGGTTTTACGGCAAACGGCCGGGCAAGCACGATGCATATAGATGGCAAAGGAGAAGTTCCTTTGATCGGGCTGACAAAAGTTTTACAGGAAATCCATCCACCCCCGAAAGATTATACGGAAAAAGAAAATCTCTGGGTTCGCATAAAAGGAGAAAAGGATGGCGCTAAAACAGAAACGATGATGGAATGCATCGTGCCGACTCTTCCGGATTGGAAAGAAGCGGGATGCAATATAGATACCGGTTTTCCGGCTTCAATTATCGGGGAGATGATTTTAAAAGGAGACATAAAAGAGTGTGGCAGCTTCGCTCCTGAAGCGATTATTCCTTGTCGGAAGTTTTTTCAGGCCCTAAACAAAAATGAGATGACCGTATTTATGAACGGCGAGAGGGTTAATTTGGAAGAATTAGTGAAAGAAAATGAATTATCTTAATAATCTGACCAAAGAGGAGATCAAATTATTTAAAAAATTAAATTCACCTCGCAAGCTGCAGGATTTTATTAATGCCATTCCGGCGAATTTTGAGAAACGAGGAGAAACACTCATGTCTCCCCGCCGGGTTTTGAGAGAGAACAAGGCCCACTGCTTAGAGGGAGCGTTTTTGGTGGCGGCGGTTTTGTGGTTTCATGGAGAAAAGCCGTTGTTGTTGGATTTAAAAACCACCGACTGTGATTTTGATCATGTGGTGGCTTTATTCCGCAAGGGCGGGTGCTGGGGAGCCATCAGCAAGACAAATCATGCCGTTTTACGGTACCGGGAGCCGGTTTATGCCAGTCCCAGAGAATTAGCTATGTCATATTTC
>JAUYPS010000034.1 GCA_030695705.1 bacterium
ATAAATAGTGAGGGGAATAAAAATCAAACACGAGAAGCTTAGTAGTAATCTCGAGAGCCCTCGGTGGACATAGTTTTTGTCTGCAGGTTTTCGCAAAAACTGTCCCCACTTGGTCTCTGGGCGATTTTTGTTGCTCGACAACCTAACTTGATTAATAAGTTCCAAAACTAGAATGATGCCTAGGAAGGCCAACCCCGTCCATTTGACCGAAGCGGCCAGCCCGGCTGATATGCCGGCCAGAATCAGCCACCTCAACTTATCCACATCCCAGGTCCAACCTGGGATGTGGATAAGTGGGGAGTTTCGGTATTTAAAGTAAAACAAGAGGGAAGAGAATCCGAATAACAAAAGAAAGGAGTCCAAAAGAATAAAACGTGATTGGACAATCAGGGCATTTTCGAAAATCACCAAAAGAGCGGCCAAGAGAGAAGAGCGGGGAGAAAAATTGAGTTCTCTCGCCAGCAAAAATATAATCAGAGGTAAAAGTAAGCCGGCCAGGGCGGGGAGAGCTCTAAGTAAAAGGTAGTATTGATCCGGGAATGTTTCTCCGATATTGGCAAAAGAAAAGCCCGGTTGGAATCCGGTTAAGTAGCCCATTCCGCTAATGAGCAGTTTCCCTAACGGTGGATGAATATCGAAAAAATATTCTCCGGTAAAATATCCGGAAATAAATTTGCCAAAATGGACTTCGTCGAAAACGGTTTGATTCGGATGTCCAAAAAAGGCAAAATGAGTTAAGGCGCTTAAAGCCAGAATTAAAATGATAATTTTTTTGTTTGTGGACACTTTTTTAGTATAATAAAACAGTGAAAGACAACCAAATCTACGATTTAATTATAATCGGAGGATCGGCAGCTGCTACGGCGGCGGGAATTTATGCTGCCCGGCGCAACTTAAATTTTAAAATTATTACCAAGGACTTTGGTGGAGAGGTGGCTACTTCGGGAGAAATAGGTAACTGGCCGGGGATCAATCAAACCGATGGTCTTACTTTGTCCCAGCAGTTTAAAGATCATCTGAAGTTCTATCATGTCGAACCAGAAGAAGGGATTGAAGTGGAAAAAATTACCAAACAAGATGGCGGCCTTTTTTGTATTACCGCTAAGCAAGACGGCGAAACAATGGCCTCGGACAAATTGCCTGACGGCGATCCGGTCGCGCTGAAATGCGATTATTTGGCCAAGGCAGTTATTCTGACTACCGGAGTGCATCCGCGCGAACTTAATATTCCGGGAGAAAAAGAATTCCGCAATAAGGGTGTAAGTTATTGCACGGTTTGCGACGGCCCTTTGTTTTCAGGAAAAATTACAGCAGTGATTGGTGGTGGAAATTCTGCGTTGGAAGCGGGCTTGATGTTGGCGGATATTTCTCCTAAAGTTTATGTTATTAACAAAAACCCGCAATTTAAGGGAGAACAAGTTTTGATTGATAAGCTCAACACCAAGAAAAATGTGGAAGTGATTTACAATGCCAAAACCATGCAAATCTTTGGAGAGCAGTTTGTCTTCGGGCTGAAATATGTGCAACAAGCGAACGAAGGGAGCGTAGTTCCGAATGAACATGAGGGAGAGCAAGAATTAAAAACAGAAGGAATTTTTGTGCATATCGGCATGGTTCCCAACAGTTCGCTTGCTCCGGAAGGTACGGAAAAAAATAATTTTGGGGAGATTATTGTAAATAAAAACTGCGAGACGAACATTCCCGGCCTTTACGCCGCCGGCGATGTGACCGATGTCCCGCATAAACAAATCGTTATTGCCGCTGGGCAGGGGACGATTGCCCTGCTTTCCGCGGTTAATTATTTGGATAGATTGAAATGAACGAATTCTTTTCTTTATTCTCGAATTTTACCTGTCCCCTTAATTATACGCTCACAGTAGGTTATCCGTGGAGTTTTATAAATCTTAATCCGAAACTTGGGTTGACCTTTCTTGTCCCCGGCCTGATTATAAGCGTTGTTCTCTTAGTAATTGTGTTTGGCAAGTTTTTCCGAGCGAAAATTTCAAAAGAAAAGAAAAGTATTCTCACGAAGAGTTTAAGTCCTCTGATCGTGGTGCTTTTATTCAGTTTGACATACGGGATTTGGCTTTTGATCACGAGGATCTTTGTGACTAAATTCTGCTATATTAATAATCTATGATTTATCTAGGCGCAGATCACCGCGGGTTTGAATTAAAAGAGAAAATAAAGAAGTGGCTTGTAGAGTGGAGTTACCAATATGAAGATATGGGTGCTTTGGAATTTAATAAAGATGATGATTATGTAGATTTTGTTTCCAAAGTAGGGGCGAAAGTTTCCGAAGATCCGGAAAATAATAAAGGGATAGTGTTGGGTATGTCCGGCCAGGGGGAGGCCATGGTAGCAAACAAATTTAAAGGAGTGAGGGCGGCGGTTTTTTACGGGCCATCTTATCCGAAAAAAGGATTCAAAAGATGGCTTCTAGTGTTGGGAGGAGACGCCAATGTGGCCGAGGGGATTTACGATGATAAATTAAAAGAAGTTATAAATCTATCTCGAGAACACAATGATGCCAATGTTTTATCACTTGGGGCCTCTTTTTTGCACGATAGGGCGGCCAAGCACTTTGTCAAACTTTGGCTGGAAACGAAATTTTCTGGAGAAGAGAGACATGTGAGGAGAATAAATAAAATGAAAGAGTTTGAAAAATAGGTTACACTAGGTTACACGGCAGCCCTGTGTTGCATAGGGCTGCCGTGTAATGAAACCATGCCAAAAGTATTTATTACAAGACCCATACCAAATACCGGGATAGACCTTCTTAAGGAAAAGGGCTATGAAGTGGTTGTTAATACGGAAGCAGTCGATCGGCCGGCGACTAAAGAAGAAATTTTGGCCGGAATTAAAGGTGTAGATGCCTTGCTTTCGGTTTTAACGGAAAAAATTGATAGTGAAATTATGGATGCGGGATTGCCGACTTTAAAAGTTATCGCTAATTATGCGGTGGGTTTTGATAATATCGATTTAAAAGGGGCCAAACAGAGGAACATTATGGTCACTAACACGCCGGGGGTTTTGACCAATACGGTGGCTGAACATACTTTTGCTTTAATGCTGGCTATTGCTCATCGTATTTCGGAAGCGGATCGTTTCAGCCGGGCTGGGAAGTACACGGCTTGGGGGCCCCAACTTTTGCTCGGCGCGGATTTGTCCGGGAAAACTTTGGGCATAGTTGGTTTGGGAAGAATTGGTTCGCGGGTAGCTTACCATGCATCCAAGGGCTTTGGCATGAAAGTTTTATACTACGATGTTAAGCCGAATCAGGAATTTGAAAAAGAATTTGATGCCCGGTACATTGCCGGCGTAGATGAACTTTTGTCGCAATGTGATTTTGTTTCCCTTCATGTGCCATTGCTGGACTCGACCCGGCATATGATTAACGAAGCCCGACTCAAAACCATGAAGCCAAGCGCTTATTTGATCAATACCTCCCGTGGACCCATTATTGATGAAAAAGCATTGGCTAAAGCTTTGGCAGATAAAATAATTGCCGGAGCCGCTTTGGATGTCTTTGAATATGAGCCGGAAATTACTTCAGAGTTGAAAAATTTAGATAATGTTATTATAACTCCCCACATTGCCTCGGCTACGGAAGAAACTAGGCAAGCCATGTCAAAATTGGCGGCCGAAAATATTATTGAAGCACTGGAAGGACGAATTCCTCCCAACTTAATCAAATGACAAATCAGACCAATCATGACTGAAATCATTCCTTCAATTTTAGTAAAAACCAAAGAAGAATTACTGGAGAAAATTTCGGCAGTGGAACAGCTGGTGGAACGGGTGCATCTGGACATTGCCGACGGTATTTTTGTGCCCAATATGACTATTGCCGGATTTAGCGAGATCGAAACCATCGAGACAACTTTAAAATTCAGGGTGCATCTGATGGTCTCTAAACCGGAAAACCACATTTTGCGCTGGTTGAATACTCTCGCGGATAGTTTTACTTTTCATATCGAGTCCACCAATCAACCCATCGTCGTGATTGAAAAACTTCGCGAAGCGGAAAAAGAAATCGGACTGGCTTTGAATCCGCGAACCCCGCTTTCTGCTATTGAGCCGTTTATTAATGAAATTGATTTTGTGCATTTTATGACTGTCGAGCCGGGATTTTACGGAGGGGAGTTTATGGAAGAGGTCTTGGACAAGATGTCTGATTTCCATTATTTTTATCCTGACAAACCGATTGTGGCGGATGGAGGAGTAACTCCGGAAAATGCTCCCAAGCTAGTCCAAGCCGGAGCGAATACTTTGATTGTCGGCAGTTATATTTTTAAAAACGGCAATCCGGCTAAAGCATTGGAAGAACTAAGAAAAAGTATCAGTGAATAGCGGAATCATACTGCCTCTAAGGACGCTCAAAGCTGCGAGCGGCACGGTTTGTCAACGACCCTGAATGATAATGAAGGGCTCTTGACAACGTGAGCAACTTTGCGCGATGAGAAAACCGCGCAGGGGTTTTCGAAGGTCCGAAGAGGTAGTATGATGGAGCTATTCCTATTTAAATGTTCAATACCAAATTTGATATTGTTACCATAGGTTCAGCTACCCGCGACGTCTTTTTGAAATCGGCTGATTTTGAGTTGCGCAAACACGCCGATTCTCCGACCGGAGTAGAGCAGTGTTTTTTTCTCGGTTCAAAAATTGAGATTAAAGAAATGGTTTTTTCCACCGGCGGAGGCGGTACCAATGCGGCGGTTACCTTTGCCAGACAAGGTCTGAAGACGGCCAATATCGGAGTGGTCGGCCGGGACTTTAACGGGCGGGCGATTTTGGAAGAATTAAAAAAAGAAGGAATAGAAACAAAACTTTTCCAGATACACAACGACGATTTTACGGCCTATTCCGTTATTCTGGTGCATTCTTCCGGAGAAAGAACCATTTTAAGTTACAAAGGAGAAGGCCAGCATTTTGGCGTTGAAAAAATACCTTTTGACAAGATAAAAACAGAGTGGTTTTTTCTCAACTCTTTGGGCGGAAATTATAATATGCTGGAAGAGGCTTTCAGTTATGCCGAAAAAAATAAAATTAAAATTGCCATGAATCCGGGAGGAAAGGAATTGGGACACGGAATTGAGAAACTACGAGATTTTTTTGGAAAAACAGATATTTTGATTATGAATAAAGAGGAAGCGGCGGGACTGATGACAGGAGGATCTGCTGATTTAAGGCAATTTTGTCCGGGAATTTTGGTTATCAGTGATGGACCGAATGGAGTGGTGGCGAAAGATAAGGAAGGAAAAGTTTATCAGGCGGGAGTTCCTGATTCACCGGTGGTGGAGCGAACCGGAGCGGGTGATGCTTTTAGTTCCGGTTTTATTTCTGAATACATTCGAAGCGGGGATATGGCCAAAGCGATCCAATTCGGGACAGCCAATGCCTCTTCCGTAGTTACCAAATTCGGCGCCAAAGCGGGCATTCTTAAAAGGGGTGACTGGGGGCCATGGCCATTGGTAGAAGTGAGAAATAACTGACCAGAGGCGCAGGGTGGTACAGTTTTTGAGAGCTTGCGGTTCAAAAACTATGTACCCCCGAGAACCTCTCGCGATTACTCTGTCTGAAATTCACGACAAATTAGCAAAAGTTTTACGAACCGATCCACAGATTCTTTTGGATTTAGAAAAGGATATGGAAGCTCTTACCGGTAAAAGCGGAATTATGGAGCAGGTAGCGGAAGAGAATAGAATTTTGGTGGACCGCACCTTGGAAGAACTTGGTTTATCAAGAAGGGCTTCAGCCGAAGAAATTTACCGGGCTCTTATTACTCGCCTTACGCACACCGACGAACATCTCAGTAAGTTTTTGGATCAGCCGGATCTTTCTAAAATGTCTAAAGTATGCGGAAAGCTTTGTGCAGCTGCTTTATGGCTGAATCATCCTTCGAAAGGGTTCTTTATTAAAAAAGAGAAGGCGATCCAAATGCTGGAGAAGTTTCCTCCACAGAATCTTCTGGATTTCTTTGGTTACGGCACGGTCTCTGAATTAGTGGATAAAAAAGGTTTCTCTTCTGTCTTTAGCGCTTTGCGTTTTGCCCAGGATACGGCCTGGATGCATCGTTTTTTCGACGAGGCCTATAACGAGTTGATTGCTGATGATTTTGAAGAAAGAGAAGTGGAATTAAAAGTATTGGAAGCAGAGTGGCTGGAAGTAGCTGAAAAGTTTTTGGACAAAAAGTATCATAATGTCAGCCACCTCAAGGAATTCGGGGTAATTTTTGTGATTCCGCTTAAGATCGATACGCCGGGCGAGACGTTGCGCTTATTTACTCTCATGCTTCACTATCTGAACGAAGTGCCTTTCTATTCCAAACTTTTTCGCGCCTTTGCCGGCAATGCGGATTTTTCATCCAAATTAAAATCTCTTTTGCGGGGAGATGTGCCGGAGGGTCAGCGGCCCTCCTTCGCTCCTCCTTCGCGAAGCGCTTCGGATGGACACAGTAAAGCTTCGGAGGGTAAACCGGAAATAGCTATCAGAATTGTTCAGAGATATTTGGCCAAGGACAACCCTGATGACTTTCGCCTTGCTGATCCGCATATTAATCCGGAAACGGAGCATTGGCATAAAGCCGAGGAAAATTTGGGGCGATTGACTCAAGCCCCGGAATTGAAAGGACATGCCTTTGGTTATTGGCACGGTCTGGACTTTGTAGGCGACTTTTTTTCGGATGGATTAGAGGGTAAATCTGGAGAGATATTAGTTAGTTTTGATTTAATTGATTTAGTAATGTCCTTAGTAAAAAAGGGGGAAATAAAATATCTCTACCATCAGCAGGAGGCCTTATGGAATAAAATTTTTATTGAATATCTCGGCCGGGAAAAACTGGAAGAACTGGTGGAGAAAAATATAATTGGGGGATTTATTAAATTATGAAAACTTTAAGAGAATATTTTTTACAGGCCAAAACGGAAAAGTGGGCAGTCGGACATTTTAACTTTTCTACAGCCGATCAATTAAAAGCCATTGTTGAAGCGGCTAAAGAATTAAATTCGCCGGTGATGGTAGCGACTTCTGAAGGAGAGGCGAAATTTATCGGTCGCGAGCAGGCCGTCGCTTTAGTTAAATCCTATCAGCAGGAAGGACATGTTGTTTTTTTGAACGCCGATCATCACAAAACAGAAGAAAGAGCCAAGCAGGCCATCGATGCCGGTTACGATACGGTTTTAATTGACGCTTCGAAAATGTCCTTTGAAGAAAATATTATGACAACTAAAATTGTGGTGGATTATGCCAAGGAAAAGGGCGGTCTCATGGTGGAAGGGGAGCTGGGATATCTGAAGGGTGAATCACAAATGCAGGGAACGGTAGAAATTAGTCCGGCTGATTTTACCAAACCAGAAGAAGCGAAAGAATTTGTGGAGAGAACCGGAGTAGATCGTTTAGCTATTGTTTTTGGAAATATCCATGGCATTGTTACCCAGCAGGAAGAAAAGTTGACCATGCCTGTTCTACAAGCGGTAGTTTTCGCTATTCCTAATGTATTTTTTGTTTTGCATGGGGCCTCCGGTTTGCCGGATGAGCAAATCAAAGAGGCCATTGCCAATGGCATTACCAATGTGCATATCAATACCGAATTGCGAGTGGCTTATCACGATGCTCTAGAGGCCGAACTGCAAAAAGAGCCGGATCAAACCACCCCTTACAAATTTCTGGCCCCCTCTTTTGAGGCCATGAAAGAACTGGTCAAGAAAAAATTGGAACTCTTCGGCTCAGTTGGGAAAATATAGCCTCTCTTTTCAAAGCTTCTCCAGTGTGCTAAAAATGTTTTAGTTGTTTAGAAATTACAAAGGAGTTAAATGTCGCAAGAAATAAACTGGAAACGAGATTTGTGGGATGGCGTATCTGACCGTGTCATGAGAGAAAAAATCCAATCTCTGCCCAGTGAAACCCAACGCAAAATTCTTGAAAGTTTTAGTGGAACAGAATTGTTGGGAATTGGTTGGGAAGAGGTTTGCTTGGGTTGCCACCAGTCCATCAAAGAAAGAGGGGACTGTGGTTGTCCGGCCGGGACAGGATTTTGCCCGCCAAAAAGAAAAGAAGATGTTTCTGAAAGATAAAAAGGAGGGGAAATTGGAAATCAAGATATTTTCTTTGCCGGAACAGTTGGCCATCAACGAGGTATTGCACCTTATCAATACAGGAGCGGTTGAATTTATCAATATGATTTTTTTCTCAGGAATAACAGCTACTCCATTTCGTCGCATTTCAGCTACTTCCATGGAGCAGTTTACTTTTCCTCAAAGTCCCTTTCCATTGTTGTTTGTACAAACAACAATGGAAAGGGACTTTGAGGAAAAGTAAACT
>JAUYPS010000041.1 GCA_030695705.1 bacterium
CAAAGAGTTTGCCGAAAAGTTCCGATTGATTTTGCGCTATCTCGGAGTATCAGATGCGGATATGGAAAAAGGACAGATGAGAGTGGAAGTAAATATTTCGGTAAAAAAGAAGGGGGAAAGAGAATACGGTACCAAGGTGGAAATTAAAAATCTTAACTCAATTCGTTCAGCGGCTTTGGCGGTGGATTATGAAATTGAAAGACAAACTTCGATGTTAGAAGACGGTCATCGGGTAGTGCAGGAGACCAGGGGATGGGACGAGATAAAACAAAGCACTTTCAGTCAGCGTTTAAAAGAAACTGCCAAGGATTATAGATATTTCCCGGAACCGGATTTGCCGGTACTTAATTTAGACGATCAATATATAGAGACGATTAAAGCAGAACTTCCGGAACTGCCTGAACAGAGAAAGGAGCGTCTCAAAAAAGAATATGGTTTAGTTGATGCTCAAATAGAAATATTAACCACAGACAAACGACGAGGAGAATATTTTGAAAATGTCGTTAGCGAGTTGGTTGCCTTAGACAAGAAATCAGCCGAGAATTATAATAAGGTGGCTAATTTTGTCATTAGTAACATGACAGACAACGACTTAGAGAGAATTTCGCCGGAAGCATTGGCGGAACTGGTAGTGATGGCGACTCAAAAATTAATTACCTCCACTACTGCCGCGGTTTTGCTTAAAGAAATGGCTATAACTGGGTTACATCCGGAAGCGATCGCCAAAGAAAAAAATCTTTTGCAGGTTTCGGATATTTCTGAACTAGAAAAAATGGCGGAGGAATTAATCTCGGAAAACCCCGGGCCGGTGGCCGATTACAAAAAAGGCAAAAAAGAGGTCTTAAAGTTTTTGGTGGGAAAAATGATGGCCAAAACCAAAGGCCAGGCCAATCCCCAAGTGGCCGCTGATTTACTGGAGAAAATTCTTCAATAAAGAGTTCGCTTGAGCATAATTTTTTATCCAGCGGATTCCCTTGTCTCTTTTAAACCAGGTTAACTGATGTTTAACTAGTTTTTCGTTATTTTTATTTATTAAAGCAATGGCCTCCGGCAGAGTAATTTCTTTTTTAAGATAAGCAATAATTTCTTTGTAATGGATTCCCGACAAGGCCGGAAGTTTGGAGGAGTACCCTTTTTTTAAAATTCCTCCCACTTCTTTAATCAAACCGGCCCTAATCATTTTTTTGGTGCGGGCGGAAATTATTTTTTTTAATTCTTCCGGCGTTCTTTTTATTCCGATTATAAGCGTGTCAAAAAGAGGTTCTCCTTTTTTTCTTTGTTCCGAGAAAGTTTTTTTAGTGGTCGCTATCACTTCCAAGGCGCGGATAATTCTTCTTTTATTCTGCGGGTCGATAAAATTCTTGGCTCCGTGGTCTTTTTTAAGAAGCTGAAGGTATAATTTTTCAGCCGTCTGCTTTTCCAGTTCGGCGCGCAGTTTTTTATTTGGCGATACTTCCGGGATTTGCCAGTTACCAATCACGGCATAGATATATAAAGCGGTTCCGCCCACTAAAAAAGGCAGTCGGTTGCGGCTAGTGATTTTTTTTATTTTTTTTACGGCGAGTTCTTTGTATTGGGAAAGAGTTAAGACATCATCCGGTTCGACTAAATTTATAAGATGATGCGGGACGATATTTCTCTCTTCTTTTGTCGGTTTGGCAGTGCCTATATCCAATTTTTTATAGATGGCCCGTGAATCGGCGGAAATAATTTCGCCTTTGAACTTTTTAGCCAACTTTAAAGATAGGGCAGTTTTCCCGGAGGCGGTGGGACCAGCAATAACAATAAGTTTTGGCAACTTGTCCTTCGTCTTCATTTGTCGGATAATATACTAAAGGGCAGTACTTTGAAAGAGGGTGAGAAGTGAGGAAGCTGTGGAAGTGGTGGCCGCTTTTTTTGTTGATTACTCTTACTCCGGCGGCTTATTTATTGCATCCCGACGGAGTGATTACCCCGGCGTTGCGAGCTAAAGGGTTTAGAAACTTTAACATTTTGATGATATCCGGAACTGTTGGCACAATTGAAATGATCCTTTGGTATATAGGGTGGGGAGGTGTCAGACGGCAGAGCACGGAGTGGTTCAGGGAAGATGTTAATTTTGCCAAAAAAATTGCCGGAGAAATAAAAAGAGAAGGTTACATTGACTGGATCAAAATTTATTTCACCAGGAAATATAAAATTTTAGACGAGAAAGCCGCCAAGTTAATTAAGGGCGTGAAAGCTGGCGGTTATTTAGGGTTTTTTCTTCTTGGCTGCTGGCCCACTCCCGGACCGCGCGTGGTCGGGGACTTTATTTGCGGAACTAGCGGATGGAAGGGCGGCTTTATTATTTTATGTATCGGTAACTTTATCAAAACACTGTATTTAGTATTTGCATGGGATAAAGTATTTGATTTTTTCGGACAGTAAAAGAGCCCGTTAGGAGCTCTTTTTTTCTTGGATTTCTTCCTGGATTTTTTGGATGAACTTTTCTATTTTTTGAGTACCGAGATCGCCTTTGCCTCTTTGTCGGATAGCCACAGTTTTGGCTTTTTCTTCTTTTTCTCCCACGACCAGAATATATGGTGTTTTTTGCATTTCTGCTTCGCGGATTTTTTTTCCAACTGACTCGCTACGATTGTCATATTCCACTCGGATATCCATTTCTTTCAGAGCCCTTTCTATTTTTTGGGCGTAGTCATTGAATTTTTCGGAAATGGGTACAATCATCGCTTGGACAGGGGAAAGCCAAACCGGAAAAGCCCCGGCGTAATGCTCGATGAGAACAGAAAGGAATCTCTCAATAGAACCCATTATGGCGGCATGAATCATGACGATTCTTTCTCGTTTTCCTTGTTCGTTAATACAGAAAAGATCAAATCTTTCCGGCATGTTTACATCTAATTGGATCGTGGCGACTTGCCATTCTCTTCCTAAAGAATCTTTGGCTATAAAGTCGAGTTTTGGGGCATAAAAGGCCGCTTCTCCCGGAGCTTCAAGGTATTCTTTTTTATTTTCTTCCGCCACTTTTCGAAGAATTTTTTCCGCTTGTTCCCAATGCTCTTTGTTTCCAAGATATTTTTCGGGATGATTTGGATCTCGTAAAGAAAGAAGCAGTTTTAAGCTGAACCCGAAAGATTCGTAAAAATTGCTGATTATTTCCCAAATTTTTTGTACCTCTTCCTCGACTTGTTCAATGCGGCAAAAAACATGGGCGTCGTCTTGAGTAATAGAAAGAACTCGAGAAACCCCGGAAAGTTCCCCGGACTGTTCGTCCCGGTAAACTTTGGTGGTATTAGCGTATCGGACAGGGAGTTCTTTGTAGCTGTGCGGTTTGCGGGCGTAAATTTGGGTGTGATGGGGACAGTTCATCGGTTTCATGGCAAAAAGATGACCTTCACGGGTATTGATTTTGAATAATTCATCCTGGAATTTTTCCCAGTGTCCGCTTTTTTCGTAAAGATCTTTCTTGGTGATGTGCGGAATATCTACCTGTTCGTAGCCGTACGCTTGACGCAACTGCCAAACAAAGTCATCCAAAAGATTTCTAAGCAATGTTCCTTTGGGAGTCCAAAGGGGTAAACCAGGACCAACCAATTCTGAAAAAGTAAAAAGATCCAATTCAATACCAAGCTTACGGTGGTCTCTTTTTTCTAACTCTTTTTGCAGTTCCAAATATTCTTCCAGTTCTTTTTTGTTTTCGAAAGCCACCGCATAAGTTCTTTGCATCTGGGGATTAGCGGAGTCTCCTTTCCAGTAAGCGCCGGCGATGCGGGTTAGTTTAAAACCGTCCAGAGGCAGGTCTTTGGTGTTTTTGACATGCGGACCCTTGCAGAGATCGATAAAACTGCCGATGCGATAGAAACTGGGTTGGCCCGGTCGTTTTCCACTTTTGATTTCTTCAAGCAGTTCCATTTTGTAAACTTGGCCGGCCACCTTGGCTTCCTTTATGGCTTCGGTGATAGACAGATTAAATTGCTCCACCGGCAGGTTCTTTTTAATGATGGCGCGCATCCTTTTTTCTATTTCCGGCAGAATTTCGGGAGTAATCTGGATTGACTGGCCATTGTCCGAGGGGAAATCGAAATCATAGTAAAAGCCATTTTCGATAACAGGTCCAATGCCGAATCGGGCATTCGGGTAAATTTCCTGCACGGCGGCGGCCATGACATGGGCCAAAGAGTGTTTTATTTTGTGTAATTTGTCGTCTGGCATAGGTTATTTAATGTTATTCTTTTTGTACTTTCTTTTCAAGAATGTCTGAGCACATTGACAAACATGTTTTTTCATGATAAACAAAAGAAAATTTGAATTTTTTATTCAATCCGTTTTCAGATAAGAACACTCTCACCGCCAGCACTAGCTTAAAGGAAGTAGGGTCACAAGCAGCGGAAAAGGTGGAGAAAGAGTTGGTTATAAAAAGTTTGAAGGAAACTCACTGGAACCGGAGAGAAGTCGCCAGAAGATTGGGGGTTTCTTATAAGTGTTTGCGGAATAAGTTGGCTAAGTGGAAGATGAATAAACCCGAGTAAAATAGCCCAGGATAAACCTGGGTTTTGAATTTGTTAAACACTTATCGCTGCGCTAATCGGTTTGACTTCATCACAGAGAATTTTAGGAGCACCGTCGCGTTCGTTTACTTTTCCTTTGACTACCAAGACGGAATTTTCCTGCCAGCAGTTGGGATATTTTTCCAGCACTCCGGGAAAAACGACTACTTCTATTTTAGAAGTTAGGTCTTCTAGCCAGGAAAAGAGCATTGGTTTACCCGTCTTGGTTATAATCCGCTGGACTTTTGTAACCATCCCGCTTATTTTCACTGCCCCTCCCTGCAAGGTTGGACCTTGCGTGTGGATAACTTGGATGGGGGTGAGGCCTGACTCGGAGTCCAGTTGATTCCGGTAGTCCATCAAAGGATGGCCGGAGACAAATAATCCCAGGAGTTCTTTTTCCCACATTAGTTTTTCCGCGGATGAAATTGGATTAGCGGGCGCCAGGCGCAAGGGCGGCATGGCTACAGCCACTTGGTCTCCAAATAAACTGATTTGTCCGCTGGCGGATTGCTTTTGACTTTCCCGCGCGTAATTTAAGAGCTGATCGATGTTGCTTAAAATTATATTTCTTTCGCCGAGGGTATCTAACGCTCCGCATCGGGCTAAACTCTCCAGTGATTTCTTATTAAGATCTTTGTGCTGCACCCTGGTTACAAAATTCTCGATATTTTTGTATGGTCCTGTGGCTTTGCGTTCGGCGATAATGGCTTCGGCAATGTTGGCTCCAAGATTCTTGATAGTTAATAATCCAAAACGGATCTGATCTCCGCCAGCAGGCAAGCCCCCCTTAATTACCGTGAAGTCCTTGACGGAACTATTAATATCAGGAGGCAACACAGGTATTTTCATATCTTGGCATTCAGTGATTACTTCCGCCACTCTGGTGGTATCTCCGGCTTCGGCAGTAAGGATTGCGCACATATATTCGGCCGGGAAATTAGCTTTCATGTAGGCGGTCTGGTAAGCTACCCGGCCATAGCAGGCCGCATGGGCTTTGTTGAAGCCGTATCCCTGAAAAGGTTCGAAAAGGTTCCAGATTTCTTCTGCTTTTTCTTTGGCTATTCCGCTGTGTTTTTGGCATCCTTCGACGAAAATTTCATGCTGTTTAGCCATTTCTTTCGGAAGTTTTTTGCCGACGGCCTTGCGGAATTTATCAACCTCATCCCAATTATATCCGGCCAGTTCAATGGCAGTCATTAGAAGGTCGTCCTGGTACACCAAGACCCCATAAGATTTTGCCAGGAATTTTTCTGCTTTGGGATGAAAATATTTAATGGGGCTGCGGCCTTGTTTGCGGGCGATATATTCCTGGATATTATTTATCGGCCCAGGTCGGTATAGAGCCACCATAAGATTAAGGTCATGGATCTCGGTGGGCTTTAAATCAACGAGATGCTTGGTCATTCCGTCCGAGCCGCCGAGTTGAAAAACACCTTCCGTGCCTCCGGCGGCAAGCATTTGAAATGTTTTTTTGTCGTCAAATGGAATTTTTTCAATGTCTATTTCGATGTTGCGGTGTTCTTTTACCAGCCGGACGGCATCTCCCAAAATGGCCAAGTTACGGATGCCCAAAAAATCAAGTTTGGTAAGACCGACTCCATCTTCTCCGACGGTGTACATGTCGTATTGAGTAATCAGGTTGTCTTCTCCTTTTGGGTCGTATTGCAGAGGAACATAGTTAGTTAGGGGCTTGGGGGAAATTACCACACCGGCGGCATGGACTGAAACATGCCGGACGGTGCCTTCTAACTTTTTGGCCACATCTAAAATTTGGCGGGCTTCCATGTCTTGCTCGTAAGTTTTTTTAAGGTCTTGTTCAAGTTCCATGGCATGCTCTATGGTCATGGGGAATCCCTGCGAACCCATAGGGATCAATTTGGCAATTCTGTCTCCGACGTCGTATGGCTTTCCTAAGGCGCGGGCTACATCGCGGACTGCTCCGCGGGCCATCATGGTGCCGAAAGTTCCAATTTGAGCCACTTTGTCGGCTCCATACTTTTGTTTGGCGTATTCAATCACTTCTTGTCGGCGGTTATCGGCAAAATCCATGTCGATATCGGGAGCCGAAGGACGAAAGGGATTAAGAAATCTTTCGAAGGGGAGCTGGAATTCGATTGGGTCGACATTGGTGATTCCGGAAAGATAGGCGACAAGCGAACCGGCGGCGGAACCGCGGACCGTAGTATAAATTTTGGATTCTCTGGCAAACCTAAGCAGGTCGGCGACGACTAAAAAATATGGGGCATAGTTTTTGTTTCGGATAACCTCCAGTTCATAGAGGCGGCGTTCTTCCGTTTCTTTTTTTTGATCTATTCCTCTCTCCTTTGCCCCTTGCAAGGTTAGTTCATTCAGCATTTCATCAGCTGTCTTGCCAGGTTCAAGAGCAAAATCGGGGAAAATAAATTTTCCCAATGTTAGGTTAACGTTGCATTGATCAGCGATTTTTTGGGTGTTGGCGATGGCTTCAGGCCATTCTTTAAATTTTTCGGCCATTTCCTCCGGACTGCAAAGGGAAAAATCATCATGGCGCATAGTAAGACGGTCTTTGTCGTCAATACTCGTGCCGGTTTGGACCGCCAATAAAACGTCATGGGCATGGGCGTCTTCTTTATCCAGGTAGTGTGAATCCTGAGTAGCGGCCAGAGGCAAGCTAAGCTCTCTAGCCAGTTTTACCAGTTGAGGGGTAACTATGTTTTGGTCGGGGGTATTAAGGTGCTGCTGAATCTCAATGTAATAATTTCCGGGGCCGAAGATGTCGGCATATTCTAAGGCAATTTTTTTGGCTTTGTCGTGTTGGTTAGTAAAAATGGCCCGGGAGAGTTCTCCTCCTAAACAACCGGAGAGGGCGATTAATCCCTCGCTGTGTTTGCGGAGAAGATTTTTATCTATCCTTGGTTTGTAATAGTAGCCCTCCAGGTTAGAAGCAGTGACTAATTTGATTAAATTTTGGTAACCCTCATTGTTTTTTGCCAGTAAAATCAAGTGATAATAATTTCTTTCTGATCCGCCCGATTGCTTTTCATGCATGTTTTCGCAAATGTATACTTCACAACCAATGATCGGTTTGATGCCATGCTTTTGAGCATACTGATAAAATTCAACGGCTCCGTACATGTTGCCATGGTCGGTGATAGCCAAGGAATCCATGCCGAGATCTTTGGCCCTTTTGATCAGCGGGCCGATTTGCGAGAGACCGTCGAGGAGAGAGTAGTGGGAGTGAGTGTGGAGATGGACGAAGCGAGGGGTCATAGTAATTCAATTCTAACATTCATGATTTTTGCCACAACCATCCTCGTGTGTGGATAATTTGATTTTTTAAGATTAATTTGATAGCTTGTATCAAGTTAATTAAAATTTAAGGAGATGGGCAATGCAAGGAACTGTAAAGCATAGTGGTGACGCAGTGAGAAGGGCATACAAACTTATGGAAGCTCAGCAAAGAATAGATTTTCAAAAAGAAAATGAGCTCGAAGCCCAAATAAAAAGTTTACAAGTCGAACTGAACAGTTTAAAGAAAAAAGGGAAAATTCGAACAGACATCGTTGCTTTAGTTTTTGTAAAAAATAGATCGTGGAAGGTCTGGTTTTTTAAGACACCTTCTGCACACTTTGGTAGTAGCTTTTTAAATATTTTTGCGGCGAAGATTTTAAAATTGTGTGGATTCGAACTTTGTTGTAGTGATGGATCGTCTGATAAACAGCATAGATTAATTCTCCTAAACTCTCAAATCGATTGGGATCTCCCAGATCAACTTTGAACTGGTTGTAAAATGATTCTTGGTAGCCATTCTCCCAAGGACTGGCTTTTC
>JAUYPS010000003.1 GCA_030695705.1 bacterium
CCCATCGCGTAAAACACGACAGGTAATCAGACATAACTCTGATTGGGTTTCCCCATTCGGTCATCTCCGGATCAAAGCCCGCTAGACGGCTCCCCGAAGCTTATCGCAGTCACGCCACGACCTTCATCGCCTTTTAGTGTCAAGGCATCCTCCACACGCCCTTAATTGGGTCCCCCCTTTTGACTATGAAAATACTAATAATATTAGCACTAGACAATCTCCATCAACCTAGAAAATAAATTAGTCACAATCAAAAGGGGAGACCCCACATTCCTTACAAGATTAAACCCCCAACCCGCCTATTAAAATGGGTTAGGATTAATCGAAATCATGTTTACCCACACCGCATGTATGGACATGATTTTTTTACAATACAATTTTTTTACCCGCTATCTATTTTGTTTTCAATTTTCTTTCCGTTACAAGCTCTCACAAACTTTTAATAAAAAGACCGCTTAGATGCGGCTTGTGGATACAACCAAAATAACACGTGACTTTAGCCGCTTTTTATTAATGACTTGTGAGAGGTTATAACCATAGTTTATTGACTGTTCTCCATTATAGCAGGCCCGAAAATAGAGTCAAGGGCTTTTTTC
Organism: bacterium; assembly: GCA_030695705.1. Lineage (GTDB taxonomy): Bacteria > Patescibacteriota > Minisyncoccia > 2-02-FULL-40-12 > IGHO2-12-FULL-4 > JAUYPS01. The sequence continues at coordinate 597 of JAUYPS010000003.1, forward strand.
ACTTTGAAGCATATGCTATAAGTAATCAGTACATTTAACTACCAAATTCGGAGAAAACTGATGAAGAATAAGATAACCGAAGCAATCGGACTTATTTCCGCTACCCTCACCACTTTATCCTTCGTTCCTGGGGTCATTTCAATCTGGCGCTTAAAACCGGCACCGGCCATTAGCACTTCCACAACAATGTATATAGCACTAACCATCGGAATCTTTGGTTGGATTATTTACGGTTTTAGAATTAAATCTACTCCGATTATCCTTGCGAACATCATCACTATCTCTTTGTCCATATCAGTTCTCTTATACAAGATCCTCTACGGATAAACTCATTGCCGAGCTAAGCTCGGCTTTTTAATAAATCAAAAAACGCCATACGGCGTTTTTTGATTTTGTTCTAGAACAAAAACTAGTCCTTAATCCTCTTTTTCATAGCCGCAATAAACTCTTCGGCATGTTTCTGGCCTCCGAGACCAAGAGACAAACCAAGAGCGATAGAAGCCGCTGCCACTACGCCAGTGATAACAATCTTAATAATATCCTGAGCGATGCCCAACTGATTAAGAGCCACTAATAATGAAAAGACGACTACGGCCCATTTGGCAATCGCGCCCAAAAGATTGGCTGAAATCAAATTGGCTGCCTTAACTGAAGCCATAACCAACCCCTCCAAAAACTTGGCCAACATAAGACCGATCAGCAAAATGATAGCCGCCACGATTACATTAGGAATGTAAAGAACTACCGTGTTCAAAAACTGGCTCACTTCAGTCAAACCAAGAATATTAGCCGCGGAAAGAAGGAACACTACTATGAAAAACCATTTGACCAATTCGCCAAAAAACAATGGGGTGTTTAATTTAAATCCGCTCCTCTCCCACACTTTTTTGAAACCGACTCCTTCCAAAGCGCGATCAATTTGAATAACTCTGACGATATGGTAAACCAGTTTGGCAATTAAAATGGCTACCAGCCAACCGACTAAGAAGACAATAATTGCCGCGATTAATCGTGGAAGAAATTGGGCCACCGAACCGTAAAGAGATAATAAGGAAGTGCGTACTACATCCGAAGCTGCTACTGTTCCATAAGTTTCGTACATAAAATCACCGATCCTTTCTATTTGCTCTCATGCAAAAACATAAAAGCTAGTTTAAATCCTAAAGATTTAAACTAATTTTAACATTTAATCTTCTTTATTTATAAAAAGATATCCACAAATCACGCTTCGTGTTGCCTCAAAATCAAAAACGGCCTACAGGCCGTTTTTGATTATTTCTGTTCAGTCCCTAATTTTTTCTCCAAATCCGACCTCATTACTTTATACTCCTCTAGTTTTTGCAGTCACTCTTCTTTTAAATCAGAGTAGACTTTTGCTAATCGTGAATTCTCAGAGTAATTCCAACTACTTATAATTCCCTGCTCATCGGGAGTGGTGAGTAATTTATTATAATAATCAAATTTATCACTTCCCTCTTTAACTGCTTTTTCACAATACTCTACAGACTTATTTACATTCTCCAATTCTTTGGCAAGTTTTTCCCTTTCTTCATTCCCTTCTTCCATTGGAGATGTAATATTTTGCGGTGATTCAAACCCCATAAATTTTCATTTTTTATTTAACTTTTATATTCGACCTTTTTGGTTGAAACTATTTCCCGGTAGTTCTGACGGTTTTCTCCAAAACTCCCACTCTTTTTTGCAAATTTAAGACCTGTTTCTCCTCGCTAACAAGAATATCGTGCACTTCTTCCACTCGATATTCGACCTTCCCTAATCTTTGCTCCACTCTGTCCAAACGTTCGTCAACTGCTTCAAATCCAGTTGTCATGCGTTGTTCCAATGCTTTTAATTCTGTTTTTGCCTCACCAAAATTATCGGCCATCATCCGAGCCAGTCTCTCCAGGGTCATTTTTCCGTTTTTATTTTTTTCCTTTTTGTTTTCCATTTTTGTTGTTGATTATATTTCGATATTTATTTAAAAAATCGGTTACTGGTTTACCGCATTTTGAGCAAAAAGCACGTCTATCCCAATATCCTGACATGGAAGCATAGGTTGTTTCTCCTTTAATCTCTTTCTTACAAATGTCACATTTAGTCACTAGCATATTAAAAACTTAACATTCTACAATTTTCTAATCAAGTTGATAAAAACATATATAGATTAAATCAGAAATCGCGCGATAAGGAGAGCTACAATATTGGTTACTTTGATCATCGGATTAATGGCGGGGCCGGCGGTGTCTTTGTAAGGGTCGCCGACCGTGTCGCCAGTCACGGCTGCTTTATGCGCCTCGGAACCTTTGCCACCATAATTCCCTTCCTCAATGTATTTCTTGGCATTGTCCCAAGCCGCTCCTCCGGAGGTCATAGAAATCGCCATAAAAATTCCGGTCACAATCACGCCCACCAATAATCCACCCAGCGCCTGCGGGCCAAGAATAAAACCAACGGCAATTGGAAAAACAATGGGGATTAAAGCCGGAATAATCATTTCTTTAATAGCCGCCTTGGTCACAATATCAACCGCCGCGCCGTAATCCGGCCGGCCGGTGCCATCCATAATTCCGGGAATCTCCCTAAACTGCCGGCGCACCTCGTCCACCACCGCTCCGGCCGCCCGGCCCACTGACTTCATCGTCCGCGCTCCAAAAAGATAAGGCATCATTCCGCCCAAGAACAAACCGACCAGAACTTTCACATTGGAAAGGTCGAACAAAACATGGTGTCCCAATTCAGCCAACTCTTGGGTATAAGAAGAAAACAAAATCAAAGCAGCCAAGCCGGCCGAGGCGATGGCGTATCCTTTGGTCACCGCTTTGGTCGTATTGCCTACTGCGTCCAGCGGGTCGGTCGCGGCCCGGACCTCCGCCGGTAAGCCGGCCATTTCGGCAATTCCTCCGGCGTTGTCGGTAATCGGCCCAAAGGCATCAATTGAAACAACAATAGCCGTCAGAGAAAGCATACTCATGGTCGCCAAAGCTATTCCGTAAATTCCTCCGAAATAAAAAGCAGAAAGAATCCCACCGACAATGACCACAATCGGCCAACCGGTTGATTCCATGGCCACCGCCAAACCGGTAATGATATTGGTACCATGGCCAGTCGTGGAGGCCTTGGCAATATCTTTAACCGGAGAGAATTTTTTCGAAGTGTAGTAATCCGTAATCCAAAAAATCAAAGCCGTTACAGCCATCCCCACCAATAAAGAGTAGAAAATATTTAAACTGGGAATAGTAACAAAAGTGGTCACCGGACTTCTAACTATTAACCAATAAAAAATGGCTACGGATAAAATTATGGTAGCGGCCAGCCCTTTATACATTGCCCCAAGAATACTTGTGCCCGTCAATCGTACAAACCAAGAACCGACGATGGAGGCCAAGAGAGCTACCCCGCCGATAAGCAAAGGAAACAAAATTATTTGCTCCGCTCCTGAAAACAACAGAGAACCCAAAAGCATCACCGCAATAGCCGAAATCGCGTATGTCTCAAAAACATCCGCCGCCATACCCTTGGTGTCGCCGACATTGTCCCCCAGATTATCAGCAATCACCGCCGGATTGCGCGGGTCGTCTTCCGGAATACCCGCCTCTACTTTCCCAACCAAATCCGCTCCCACATCGGCCGCTTTAGTAAAAATACCGCCGCCCACTCTGGCGAACACGGAAATAAGTGAAGCACCAAGTCCTAATCCAATTAATGATTTTATATCTTGAGTAAACCAGTAAAAAACGGTCAAAGAAAAGAGAGCCAAACCAGCCACCAAAAATCCGGTCACTGAACCACCTTTAAAAGATAAATCAAAAGCCGATTTAATTCCTTTTTTGGCCGCTTCGGCTACGCGCACATTGGACTTCATGGCCACAAACATCCCAATGTATCCGGCCAATGTCGAAGCCACTGCTCCCGCCGCAAAACCAAGCGCCATCAAACCCCCAAGATATTTCCACAACACCAACCCTACTATTATTCCCACCACCAAAACCACCGAAAATTCTCGTTTCAAATAAGCGCGGGCACCTTCCTCAATGGCCCTAGCGATAGACCGCATTTTTTCGTCCCCCGCCGGTTTTTTCAAAACCTGCCGCATCAAAAACAGGCCGTAGGCAATCGCGGCCAGAGAAGAAATTAACGAAAAGAGTAGTATATTCATTAAAGTCAGTGTATCAAATGAAACTATTTTTTTCCAGTTTGGCATCCATAATCTTCTTAATTTTGTACCCATTACAATGTTTTAAAACGCCCCAATAGGACGCGTGATTTCTTTTGTTGACTCTCTGCAAGATTCTTCTCCTGGTCTTTGTCCTTAAATTGACACAGTATGGCCTGACTATATACCCCAGAAAATCAACCCCTTGATGATACTTTCGGAAAATTATTTTATTGGGATGCAGAGACAATTTTAGACATTTCCACAGAAAGGATGAAACTTTGTTTACAGCTTGTACCAACTCCTCTCTGTTTTTACTCAATAGCACAAAATCATCACAATAACGCAGATAGTATTTTATTTTGAGAGTATGTTTGGCAAACCTATCTAATTCATTTAAATAGATATTGGCAAACAACTGGCTGGTTACATTACCGATGGGCAATCCTACACCTTTCTCTGCTCTAAAACTTTTTATAACTAGTTCGATAAGCCAAAGTGCGTCTTCATCACAGATTCTTTTTTGTATAAGTTGCAAAAGAATACTATGGTCAACCGAATCAAAGAACTTTTTGACATCACATTTAACAGCCGTAATGTTTGCGGAGTTATTGCCGCTAATCTTACAGCAAAAACTTTTTAATCTTCTAACTGCCCGATGCGATCCTTTGTTTAGTCGGCAAGAATAGGAGTCAAAAATAAACTGCTCATCCAAAATTGGATACAAAATCCGGAAGATAGCGTGATGAAGCACCCGGTCTCGAACACAGGCCTTATGAATATTTCTCAATTTTGGATCGGTGACATAAAAAGCGGAATATGGGGCGTGGCAATATATTTTATCTTTTAGTTCCTGGTGCAGTTGAAAAAGATTATCCTCCAGGTTAAACTCAAATTCCCGCACATCTTGTTTCTTTTTTTTACCTTTTTTAAACTCTTTCCACGCTAAAAACAAATTTTCTAAACTAATAATCTCTTCAAAAATAACATGACAGATATTTCCTTTAAGCCCCCCCCCCCCAGCAGTCCGCGTCTTTGGTTCAACGGCTGTGTGAATTGTTTAGTTTGTTTCATACTTGTTTCAAG